>JANORY010000528.1:0-2412 GCA_031415535.1 Burkholderiales bacterium
CAAGCCCAAGGGTGCCATGCTCTCGCACAAAAACATACGCTGTGTGCTGGAAACCTCGATACCCATTTACGAACAAAATGAGCACGACGACAAGATGACCTTCTTGCCCTTGTGCCACATTGCCGAACGAATGTTGGGTGAATTCTTTTCGCTCGAATCCGGATCCCGAATGAACTTCGTTGAGAACCCGGATACGATCGCCGAGAATATCCGTGAAATTTCGCCGACGATTTTTTTGGGCGTGCCGCGCGTCTGGGAAAAATTCTATTCGGCGATTTCAATCCGTATGAAAGAGGCGACCGCCTTCGAGCAGTGGGCCTACAAGGTCGCTTTGGGCCTGGGCTACAAGGCGTCCGAGCAACGCCTTGGCGGTCATTCGATCGGTCCGTTGATGGCGCTCGGTGTCTGGTTGTCGCGCGTTCTGGTTCTGAACAATATTCGCAAAGTCATTGGTGTCGATAAAATGCGCATTGCGCTGACCGGTGCTGCGCCGATTTCTCCGGAACTCATCAAATGGTATCGAGCCTTGGGCCTTGATATGTTTGAGGGGTACGGTATGACCGAATCGACGGCCGGCGGAACCTTCAACGGTCCGGAAGGTAACCGGGTTGGGACGGTCGGCAAGCCGGCACCTTATTGTGAGCTTAAGCTCTCAAGCGAGGGCGAGATCTTGATGCGCGGTGACCACGTATTTATGGGTTATCTGAATCAACCCGAGAAGACCCGCGAGACGATTGATGCTGACGGCTGGTTACATACCGGCGACGTCGGTGTGGTCGACTCGGAGGGTTTCTTGAAAATCACTGATCGTATGAAAGACATCATCATCACGGCTGGTGGCAAAAACATTACGCCGAGTGAACTTGAAAACGAGCTCAAGTTTTCGCCCTATATTACCGATGCGGTGGTGATCGGTGACCGGCGAGCCTACCTGACGGCGCTCATCATGATCGATCATGAAAACGTCGAGAAGTATGCGCAGGACCTGTCGGTGCCGTTCTCGAACTTCATGAGTCTGTGCCGTACCAAGGAGGTTCAGGAATTGATCCAGAAAGAGCTCGATCGCGTGAACACCAAGTTTGCGCGAGTCGAGCAGATCAAAACCTTCAGGCTGATCGAAATCAAACTGACGGCTGAGGATGACGAACTTACGCCGACCATGAAACTCAAGCGCAAATTCGTTAACGAAAAATACAAGCCGCTGATTGACTCGATGTACAAACAGGTGGCCTGAACGGCGGCGTTCAGCTTGCCAGTGCCTCACGAAGTTTGCTGAGATCGGCACCCGGTGCCAAGCGCTCAATCAACGCGAACACGTAGTTGCGCGGCATGCTTCGTTTGGCCAGTGCAATTCTTGTCGTGCGTTTGCCGAACAGATGCCCGCAATCGCGTGCAACCAGTGAGTCATCGATCAGTGGATCGTAGGCAACGCTGGCGATCAGCCCAACCCCCATGCCGAGCCGGACATAGGTCTTGATAACGTCGGAATCCAATGCCGAGATGGCGACGTTCGGGATTAAATTCTGGTTTGCAAAGGCCTGATTGATGGCGTTGCGCCCGGCAAAGGCGGCGTCATAAGTCAGCAAGGGGTAGGCGGCGAGTTGTTTGAGCGTCAGTTCGCCGACTTTTGCCAGTTCATGGTTGACTGGCATGACCGCTACGTGACTCCATTCGTACGACGGTAGGGAAATCAGTCCTTCCGCTTCGGACAGCGCTTCCGTGGCGATACCCAGATCCGCCTGGCCGTTACTGACCTGGCTGGCGATTTGCTCGGGCGAGCCCTGTCGCAACACGATGTTGACATTCGGAAAGTGCAATCTGAAGTCGCGGATCACCGCCGGTAACTTGTAGCGTGCTTGCGTGTGGGTGGTGGCGATAACCAAGGTACCGGTGTCGGCGTGTTCATAGTCGGCAGCGACCTGCTTCATGTTCTCGAGATCGAACAGAATGCGCTCGGCGATCGATAACACGCGGCGTCCAGGCTCGGTCAATTCGATGATTCTCCGGCCTTTACGCACGAATATCTCGACGCCGAGCTCTTCCTCCATTTCGATAATCTGGCGGCTGACGCCTGGTTGTGAGGTATGCAGCGCGTTGGCCGCTGCGGTGAGATTCAGATCGCGACGCGCAATCTCGCGCAAATAGCGCAGCTTCTGCAAGTTCATGCGCGGTTTATCGCAGTAAAGCCCTCCGGCAACCAGCTTATGCGTCGCTGCTATGAGGTTATGCCGATTATCTCAACCACCAGACCAGCGCCATCGGCAGCGCCGGTATGTAGGTAATCAAGATAACCACGAGGAAGGTCGCGAGCATCATGGGAATCAGTTGTTTGGTGATTTCGCCAATGACACCAGAATCAGTGCCAGCGACGAAGGCATAAACCAAAAACGGTATCGATAGCGGCATCAGCAA
>JANORY010000529.1:0-2621 GCA_031415535.1 Burkholderiales bacterium
ATGAAAGCGGCTACACCCCCGAATTCCCCGCTGTTGAATCCTTTGCCGGTCGGCTGGTCCACCCGCAACAGTGGACCGATGACATTGACTATTCGGGGCAGCGCGTGGTGGTCATTGGCAGCGGTGCAACTGCCGTCACGCTGGTGCCGGAGCTGGCGAAAAAAGCGGCGCACGTGGTCATGTTGCAACGATCGCCGACCTATGTGGTGTCGCGCCCGTCCGAAGACAAGATTGCCAATTCGCTGCGCCGATTCCTGCCGGCCCGCCTCGCTTATGGATTGACGCGCTGGAAAAATGTCCTGTTTGGCATGTATATTTTTAACTTGTGCCGTAAAAAGCCGCTGTTGGCCAAACAAGGCATCATTCAACGCGTGCGCGATGAACTGGGTGCTGACTTTGATGTCGCTCGCCATTTCACGCCGCGCTATAACCCGTGGGAGCAGCGTCTTTGCCTGGTTCCCGACAGTGACCTCTTTAATTCGCTTAAAAGTGGTCGGGCGTCGGTAGTCACCGATCAGATTGAGCGATTCACACGCAACGGCATCTTGCTGGCGTCCGGAACCGAGCTGGTCGCCGACCTGATTGTGACTGCCACCGGATTAAATTTGCAATTCCTCGGTGGCTTGAATGTCAATATCGACGGTAAACCGCTTGAGGCGGCGTCAACACTAAGTTACAAGGGCATGATGTATCGGGATGTACCGAATCTTGTTTCGGTGTTCGGCTACACCAACGCCTCGTGGACGCTGAAGGCGGATTTGACCTGCGCCTATGTTTGTCGACTGATCAACCACATGCAAAAGACCGGCAATCGTCAGTGTGTGCCGCGACTAACCGATAGCACCGTAGTGCCCGAACCTTGGATCGATTTTTCCTCGGGCTATTTTCAACGGGCCTTGGGCAAGTTCCCCCTGCAAGGCTCGAAACAACCGTGGAAGCTGCACCAGAATTACGCGCGAGATTTGTTCATGTTGAAATTTGGCGCGGTCGCGGACAATGCCATGGAATTTTCAAAGTAACCCCGACACCCTCCTAATTCACCATGCCTGAAATCAAACGAGCCTTAGCGAATCCGACCGAACGTCCGATCACAATCGCGATCCTGGCGATGGGCGGCGAAGGCGGTGGTGTACTGGCGGATTGGCTGGTCCACTTGGCCAAACTGAATGGCTATCAGTCACAGATGACCTCGGTGCCCGGGGTTGCGCAACGCACTGGCGCGACGATTTATTATCTGGAGCTGTTTAAAGCGCTGCCCAGCAATGCCGATCGGCCGCCGATCCTGGCACTGATGCCGGCACCGGGCGAAGTTGATATTGTGATCGCATCCGAGTTGATGGAGGCAGGCCGCGCCGTGCAACGTGGTCTGGTGTCCAGGAGCCGTACGACGCTGATCGCTTCAACGCATCGGGTCTATTCGATGACCGAAAAAACCGCCCTAGGCGATGGCCGGGTCGATTCGGCGCAATTGATGCAGGCCATCGACGCGGCCGCGCATCGCCTGGTGAGTGACGACTTTGCGCAGATGGCCCGCGAATATTCAACCGTGATCAGTGCACCCTTGTTTGGGGCCTTGGCGGGTAGTGCAGCATTGCCGTTTGAACGAGCGACGTTTGAGCAGACTATCAGCAGCAGCGGGGTCGGTGTTGTGGCGAGTCTCGCGGCATTCGGCAGTGCCTTCCGAGCCGCCGCTGCTTTGTTGGGAGGGCGCGCACAGGCAGGGGCAAGCGCACAGACCGGGGCAAACGCAACGACAGGGGCAAACGCACAGACAGGGGGGCGCGAGTTCGAGCGCGGGCAAGCATTCGCGCAACTCGGACCGCGCCTGGCGCATTTGGTCGCTGCAGTCGAATCGGAGTTTGATCCTGCCGTGCACCACATTCTGGGTCATGCGCTGTTGCGTCTGGCCGATTATCAGGATGTCGCTTATGCCGAAGACTACCTGCAGCGGCTGCGCCCGATCGCCGCAGTTGATCGCCAACTGGGGAAAGGTGCCGGTGCCCAGTTATTGTGCGAAACAGCGCGTCACCTGGCGCTGTGGATGAGCTATGAAGATACGATTCGCGTGGCTGATCTGAAAACCCGCGCGCAGCGTTTTAGCCGAGTAGCCAGCGAACAAGGCGTGCAGGCTGACCAATTGCTGCAGATCCGTGAGTTCATGCACCCGCGGATCGAAGAAATTGCCGATACCTTACCGGCTTCGTGGGGGCGGGCGCTGTTGGTGAGTGTTCGGCTCAGAGCGTGGCTGGCACCATTCACCCGCAACGGACGGGTGATTCATAGCAATTCCATCAGGGGTTATCTGATGCTCTACAGCCTTGCCGGATTGCGACGCTGGCGGCGCCGGACCTTGCGTTATTCGGTGGAACAGGGCCATATTGCGACTTGGCTGCGCTCAGTCGAGGCGCTGGCAAAACTTGACTACGCCCTGGCGATCGAGTTCGCGAAAACGCAGCGTCTGGTCAAAGGTTATGGCGATACACACCAACGCGGCATGAGCAATTATCAAAAAATCCTCGCCCACTTGCCCGGTTTAGGCCAGCGCGAAGACGCCGCGAGCCATTTACGAGCACTGACCGAAGCCGCCTTGGCCGACGAAAGCGGCGCCATGTTGTCGCAGG
>JANORY010000530.1:0-5058 GCA_031415535.1 Burkholderiales bacterium
CACCGAAGTCGACGGCGAACGGCCCTACCGCGACCGCAACGCCCAATCCACAAGCACCTGCCAACGGTACTCCTGCAGTGCAGGCGCAAGCGACTACCAGTCCAACGGCGCAGCCCTCAGTGGGTACTGCTCCCGGTCGGCTCAAGGCAGCTCAGGAAGGCCAGTGCGCCAACTCGAATTTTTTCTCGCGGATTGTGTGCGACGAGCGTGTCAGACTTCGGTTCTGCCGCGATCGCTGGAATGAGCACCAAGACTGCACGGTTCAAAACTCAGCGCGCGACCTGTAGGCGGCTCTCGCGGTTAAGAATGGCTGCTTGAATGAGAGTCACGCGTGTTAGAACTGCGCCTCTTCGAGCGCCAATACACTCTGTGCTCCGCCCAGAATACTTGCGCTCAGCCCGGCCGCTTGCGTCAGGATATGTTCGGCAAAAAATTGCGCCGTCGAAATCTTTGTGATCATGAACGTGCGGTCTTCTGAATCTTTCAGTTGATTGGCAATTAACGCCGCGCGGGCCATTTGCCAGCCGCATAGGGTAATGCCTGCCAACTTGAGATACGGAACGCTGCCCGCAAATACCGCACGAATGTCGGCCTTGTACGACCCTATGACGTAAGCGACAACCTCCTCGAGCTTCGAAACGGCGAGTTCCAGGTGATTGGCAATCGACCCCAGCACCGACGAGTCAGACTGGCGCAGCGCCACGACGGTGCCACGCATTTGCGCAATCAGCCCTTTAGCAACTGCGCCGCCGTCGCGAGCAGTTTTTCGACCGACCAGATCGTTGGCTTGTATCGCGGTGGTGCCTTCGTAAATCGTCAGAATCCGCGCATCGCGGTAGTACTGCGCGGCACCGGTTTCTTCGATGAATCCCATACCGCCGTGAATCTGTACGCCCAGTGACGCAGCTTCGAGCGACATTTCGGTTGACCAACCCTTAACGATCGGCACTAGAAACTCATAGACCGCCATGTTTTCCTTGCGCGTCGGCGCATCGGCCGCAAAATGGCCGGCATCACTGGCGGCTGCGGCAACACAGGCCAGTGAACGGGCAGCTTCGGTCAATGCCTTCATGGTCATGAGCATGCGGCGGACATCGGGGTGATGAATGATGGTGACCGACGCAGGCGATCCGGCGACATCGCGACTCTGCACCCGATCCTTGGCAAACGCCAAGGCACGTTGGTAGGCCCGCTCAGCGATGGCAATGCCCTGCACGCCAACCGCAAAACGAGCGGCGTTCATCATGACGAACATATACTCGAGGCCGCGGTTCTCCGCGCCGATCAAATAACCGATTGCCCCCGGCGCGGCATTTTCGCCCACGCCCACGCAGCCCTTGCCGTCGCCGTAGATCAGGACCGCCGTCGGGCTCGCCTTTATACCCAACTTGTGCTCGATCGAACTACACCAGACATCGTTGCGAAACCCTAAGCTGCCATCTGGATTGACCAGAAATTTCGGCACGATAAAGAGCGAGATGCCGCGCACGCCGTCCGGCGCACCGGGCATGCGCGCCAGTACTAAATGGACAATGTTCTCGGCCATATCATGTTCACCATAGGTGATATAGATTTTCTGACCGGTGATGCGATATGAGCCATCGGCCTGCGGCACCGCTTTCGAGCGAATCATGGCCAGATCGGATCCAGCCTGCGATTCGGTCAGGTTCATGGTGCCGGTCCATTTGCCGGAAATCATGTTCGGTAGGTATTGCTGTTGCTGCAACTCGGTGCCTGCGGTCAGCAAGGCCTCAATGGCGCCGTCGGTCAATAACGGACACAAGGCAAACGACATGTTGGACGAATTCAGCATTTCCATACAGGGCGTGGCAATCAGTTTGGGCAAGCCCTGACCGCCAAACTGCGACGGATGCTGAACACCTTGCCAGCCGCCGGCACCAAATTGCTTGAAGGCTGCCGAAAAACCGGCGGTGGTGGTGACCACACCGTTCGCCAGGCTTGGCGGCCGAATGTCACCTTCCCAGTTCAAAGGCGACAGTACCGCCTGGTTAAATTTGGCGCATTCGTCCAATACCGCTTGTGCCGTGTCAACGCCCGCGTCTTCAAATCCAGGCAAACTGGACACCTGTTCAAGCCCTGCCAGATGGCGCAGCGCGAACATCATGTCTTTAACGGGGGCGAGGTAAGACATTGAACAAATTCCTTAAAGACCTTCAGAACACCTGACAATTAGTGTGGTGTTTCACGCTAGCATCAAACCAAGCCGGTCAACCGAGTTCTGCAACGATCTCGGGTACCGCCTGGAACAGATCAGCCACCAGGCCATAATCGGCAACACCAAAAATCGGCGCTTCCGCGTCCTTGTTGACCGCAACAATAACCTTGCTGTCTTTCATACCGGCCAAATGCTGGATAGCGCCGGAGATACCGATCGCAACATATAACTGAGGCGCGACGATCTTGCCGGTCTGGCCAACCTGCCAGTCGTTCGGTGCGTAGCCGGCGTCAACTGCCGCGCGCGAGGCACCCATTGCAGCACCGAGTTTGTCCGCCAAGGGTTCAAGCAATTTGAAGTTATCGGAAGAACCCATGCCTCGGCCGCCAGACACGACGATCTTCGCCGCAGTCAGCTCCGGTCGGTCGTTACGCGCCACTTCCCGCGAGACAAAACTAGACTTGCCGGCATCAGCAACCGCATTGACCGCCTCGACCGGTGCTGCGCCACCCAAAACTGCCGCGTTGAAACCGGTGGTACGAACGGTAATCACCTTCACCGGATCGGTCGATTGAATGGTGGCAATGGCATTGCCAGCGTAGATCGGGCGGGTAAAGGTGTCTGCCGATTCGACGGTGGTGATTTCGGAGATCTGTGCGACATCGAGCTTGGCGGCAATGCGTGGTGCGATGTTCTTACCCCAGGCCGTGGCCGGCAACAAAATGTGTGTGAAACCGCTGGCAGAGGCCAACACCTGGGCGGTGACGTTTTCGGCCAGTTGGTCGGCGAACTGAACGGCATCAGCGACCAGGACTTTGGCAATGCCGGCAATGGCGGCGGCGGCGCTTGCTGCCCCACTACAGTTAGAACCAATGATGTAAACCGTGACCGAATTCGAAGTCTTCGCGGCCGCCGTTACCGTGTTTAGGGTGCTCGGCTTGATTGAATGATTGTCGTGTTCTGCAATTACCAATGCGCTCATCAGATGACCTTTGCTTCGTTTTTCAGTTTGTCGACCAAGCCCTTTGAATCGGCCACTTTGACCCCGGCTTTGCGCGCGGCGGGCTCACTCACCTTGAGGATTTTCAGTCGCGGCGTAACATCGACCCCAAGGTCGGCGGGCTTGAATACCGCGAGCTGCTTTTTCTTGGCTTTCATGATGTTTGGCAGCGTCACGTACCGTGGCTCATTAAGGCGCAGGTCGGTGGTAATCACCGCAGGCAGGCTGATCAGTAAAGTCTCCAGACCGCCGTCGACCTCACGGGTTACTTTGGCCTTACCGCCTTCGATCTCCACCTTGGAGGCAAAGGTCGCCTGCGATACATCAGCCAGGGCGGCTAGCATTTGACCGGTTTGGTTGGCGTCATCATCAATTGCCTGTTTGCCCAGAATCATCAGTTGCGGCGACTCTTTATCGAACAAAGCCTTTAACAATTTCGCTACCGCCAGCGGCTGTAACTCGACATCACTTTCAACCAGGATCGCCCGGTCGGCACCAATCGCCAATGCGGTTCGCAAGGTTTCCTGACAGGCCGCAGTACCGCAGGACACAGCTATGATTTCGGTAACAACGCCCTTCTCTTTGAGTCGGACGGCTTCTTCGATGGCGATTTCATCAAATGGATTCATCGACATTTTGACGTTTGCGATGTCAACACCGCTCTGGTCACTCTTGACCCGAACCTTGACGTTGTAATCGACCACACGTTTAACTGGAACAAGGACCTTCATCGGCCTACTCTCGCTGGGTAAGGAATTGAAATCTGCGCCGCAGCGCAGAACTAGCTCTTAATTATAAGTCTCACAACCGGCCCGCCGCCTGTAGCAAGCGCTTCTATAGCGGGCATTTTTTAAAACCTGTGTTGTCAACCTAGATTGACAACGTGGATGATAAGGGCACACAATCAAGTTGTCAATCTATATTGACATCTAAACTGACACGGACGCCATGAACGCCGAGCCTGACAATGCCAGTGAACACAATGATCTTGCCAACCTCAAGCAGTTGCTGCTGAGCCGCAACGATTGGTTTGCCCAGGAAATCATGAATGCCGTGCAAAAAAGCGAGTATGCCTTCATTACGCCTGCGCAGAGCCGCCTGTTGGCGTTAATGGGCGGCAAACCGATGAGTCTGTCCGACCTGGCTCGTCGCCTGGCCATTTCTCGGCAGGCGGTACACAAGACGGTTAGCGAGTTATGCCGGCGCGGTCTGCTCGAATTGCAGAATGATCCGCTGCGGCGCAATTCCAAACTGGTGTTTTACACCCTACGGGGCAAAGAGTTGAACCGAGGCGGTGCCAGAATTATTGCTCAAGTCGAGGCACGGATTATTCGAAGTTTGGGCCAGAGCGACTTCGACAAGCTGAAGAGCCTACTGGCCCTGGACTGGGACTAGGAGTTTCATCACCAGCGCGGCGGACGCTTCTCAATAAACGCTCGGGTGCCCTCTTGCGCGGCCGAATCGATCATATTGCAGGCCATCGTCTGGCCGGCCAACTGGTAAGCGGCAGCAGTACCCATTTCAAGCTGCTTGTAAAAGAGGCCCTTGCCTAAGGCGATCGCTACCGCCGGCTTTGACACAATACTGGCGCACAACTGATCGACCGATTGATCCAGCTCGGCCGGCGCTACGACACGGTTGACCAGACCCGCGACGAGCGCCTCAGCAGCGCTGATAAACTCGCCGGTCACCAACATTTCGAAGGCTTTTTTGCGGGCCAGGTTACGCGACAGCGCGACCGACGGTGTAGCGCAAAACAAGCCGAGATTGACTCCCGAAACGGCAAACCGCGCCCCGCTGGACGCCACCGCGAGATCGCACATCGCCACCAATTGACAGCCGGCCGCCGTAGCCAGCCCGTGTACGCGAGCAATCACCGGCT
>JANORY010000531.1:0-1765 GCA_031415535.1 Burkholderiales bacterium
GTGGGCGAAAGCATGAGCGCTTGTCCGAGAGCCGAGTGCGGGCAAACCGCATGCTCGGTTCGATGAGCGGGATGTGGAGACGGAGCTATGGTGAAGTTACTCGGGCACCGCCAGACGAAAGGGGCGGCAACAGACATACCGAACCTAACGCCACCGCGCCACATCTCGACTCTACCACGGACAATTTTTTCGGGCCGGCGCTTATTGTTTGTGCTGTCGCACCTTGGTGCCGGCCCGAAAAAACAGCCGGTCAATTTGATCTACAAGGGCTTCCCTTGGTTGTCAAGCAACCGGTTTAAATGGGTTTGTGATTTTTGTTTCTTTAGTTTGATCGCCTCGCCTTCAGGTCAGGTTCGATGGTTCGTTTAGTGGTTAGTTCAATGATTCGAGGGTTCCGATTTCGATTTTCGAAACGGCCGGTAACGATGCTCCGAAATACGCAGCGATGCTCAAAGCGAGTGTAAGCCTCGATACGGATCGATTCGAGTCACTGGGGCTGTCACTGGGGCTTGAAAATCGTTATTGAGTCGAGCACACTGGGTTGAGAAGAGAGAATATGCAAATATCGTTCGATCGGTCGCCAAGTTCGTCGGGCAATCGGCTTTTTGCACAAGCTCGTTATACCGCCCGCGGCGAACCGAAATCGAGAACGTAGAAAGGCAGCATGCAATTCGAGATCGTGGGTGAGTTACACAATGTCGAGACGTTCGCTGTAGGCCGCGAAATACGCGAATTGGACCGCCTCAAGGAGGTGTACGGCATTGGCCGCTGGCGTAAGCGAAAAGGTCTGGCCCAGGTGCGCCTGAAGAACGGTGCGATATTGCGCGCTGAGATACACTGGTATGAGGCTTCAGGAATTGGGAAACGGGAGTTCAAGATTAAGAGGTTTGTGTAGAAATGGCAGCTTCGAAAATGTTTGTCGTTTGCGTAGCAAACGAGGGTTACGAAGTCTCGTTGGAGCGGCGAAAGCTGTACGAGGTTCGCAAAGACGCCGCGGCTGAAAAGCTCGGGCAATTGCGTGTACTCGACGAGTCTGGTGAGGACTACTTGTACCCGGCAGAAATGTTCGCGCCAATTGAGCTTTCGGTGTCGCTTCGGCGCGCTTTGCTAGCAGCGGTATAACTTGGCGCTGAACACGGACAATTTTCACAGGCTCGCGCGTAGAAGCTGCGCTGTTGCGCCGGTGCGCGAGCCTGTGAAACTCGCCGGTTAGCTGGGAAGTTGGGTTTCGGAATCGTAACTCAGTGCTTGCGTTTTGTATCCGTCTCGATACAATTGTACAATGTTCATCGTTCGCGAAACCGCAGAGTTCCGCAGTTGGCTAGACGCGCTGACTGACAATCGTGCGCAAGTTCGAATAGCGGCGAGACTGCGCTACGCGGAAGCGGGCAATCTGGGTGACTGGAGTCCTAGCGAAAGCGACGTTTCGGAAATGCGAATCGACTTTGGACCTGGATATAGAACTTTACTTTTGCCGTCATGAAATGTGCTGATCGCGATGTTGTGTGGCGGGACCAAGGCCACGCAAAAGCGAGGCATTCGCAAGGCCATTCGAATCTCGGGGGAGCTGGGAGCAGACTTATGACAAAAGTCAAGACAAAACGAAAGTTGCTGGCCTTCGACGCAGCGCGCTACCTCACCGATGACGCAGCGGTTGCGGAATACATGACTGCGGTACTTGAGACAGACGACCCTGATTTTTTGCTGCTAGCCCGTCTTTCTCAACTCGCGCGCTAAATCAACGATTTTCGGGTATTTTTGCGCG
>JANORY010000532.1:0-3586 GCA_031415535.1 Burkholderiales bacterium
GCAGGGCCAGCACCCGGTCGAGCAGATCGGTCAGTTCTTCCTGTCGGCTGCTGGACATTAAAAAGTCCCAGAACGCGCGAAAGCTCTTGCCTTGGTCGGAGTCTCCAATGGCGTCGCGTTCGCCCATGATCTCCTCGAGTAAGGCACCTTTTGCGCCTTCCCAAAGGGCGATGCGTTCGCGAACCCGTCGGTCCAGCTTACGGAAGTTTTGTTCGACTTCGCGAAAATCGGTTAAGAGTTCACGCGCCAATTGCACAAACTGCTGAAAGCGATCCTTCAGCGCAGTGTCGTCGAGCACCGGCACGTCGCCAGCCAGCACCCGTGCGATCTCGGCGTCGATCTCGGCGCGACGCTTGTGTAGTTCGGTGACGCGTTTGCCAGGGTCTGTCTCGCTGCCTTCGCTCATCTGCTTGAGCAAGTCGAACAGGGTCAGCAGCCGCGACTCGGTGCCGACAAAGCTGCGCTCTGAAAGTTGGCCCAGCCAGCCAATCGCCCGTTCGGTCGCCGGTGTCAAGTCGAACTGCGACTCGTCGGTACCGGACCGGTAGAACTTGCGCAGCCAAGCCTTGTCGGGCGCGGCCCAATCGTTCAGGTAATCAAGCGCCGATTTGGGGAACGTGTCCTCGCCCAATTGCTGGCGCAGGGCATAAAGTTCGTCTTCCAGCGCCTCGGCCAGATCGGCTGCGGCCATGACCCGCACATTGGGGGCGACAAAAACGCGATTAAGAAAACTGGCCACCAAAGGCGCATGGTCCGAGCGCAGCAGCCGCCATGCCGGGTGGTGGCTACGCAGTGCGTCGAGCGTCGTGAAATCCAGGGACATCGCCTATGATCGCATGCTCGGGCTGGGCTCACTCTAACGCTGCTGAAACGTTCAAGTCCGCCAAGACCCGCCCCTCCTCAACCTTGCTCCGATAAACCTGGATCGGCGACTCAGCGGGGAACGTGGTAGCAAGGCCGGTCCGCACGCAAAACCGCCCCTGATGGAACGGGCACTCGATCTCATCGCCTTCCAGCCAGCCGTCGGCCAGCGAGGCATTGCCGTGGCTACAAGTGTCGTCGGTTACATAAAAGCTCCCGTCGACATTAAAGACCGCCAAGGGCGGATTTCCGGCCCGCTCAAAGCGCATGCCCATGCCTTCAAACACATCTTCAGCGTTGCAGATTACCGTCCAGGGTTGCGCTTGCCCCAAGTCACTCGCACTCACAGTTTTGATCTCCATTTATTGAGGTCACCATTATTGACGCCACTATTATGTGTTGACAGACCGTCACTGCAAACGCAGAATTACCAATATACAAGAAACAGATCAGACTGTTTGTTTTGAAAAGTACTTGTCTGTGAGCGATTTTGTCTGCGAGCAATCCCGTCTGCGAGCAATCTTGTTTGTCAGTGCTATCAAACGAATTCTTGTGGATCTATCAAATAGGAGACTGCCGTGAGCGCAATAGAGCCAGCCGGCTACCTGCAGGAAAACAAGCAGCAGGGCGTGTTTCGCGTCGCGCGGCAATCCTTTACCGATGCGGCTGTGCTTGCGCGCGAGAAATCGGAAATCTTCGACAAATGCTGGCTCTTCATCGGCCATGCCTCCGAGATCCGCACACCCGGCGCGTTCGTCACACGCTCGGTGGGTGGACGAAATCTGATCTTCAATCGCGACACTACCGGCCAGGTACGCGCGCTCATCAATGCTTGCCCGCATCGCGGTTCGACCGTGGTCCGTGAACGCAGTGGCAGCGCCAAGTTCTTCACCTGCAGCTACCACGGCTGGGTGTTCTCGGTCGATGGCTCGATGCGTGATCTACCCGGCATCGAAGCCTACCCACCGAACTTCAACCACGATGGCAAGGCCAATCTGGTGGCGGTGCCCAGGCTTGAGCAGTATCGAGATCTGTGGTTCGTTTGTTTCGATCGCGATTCGATCTCGCTGAAAGAATACCTGGCCGGGGCGGTCGAATACCTGGACCTGATCGCTGACCAGTCCGATCAAGGTATGGAAATCGTCGCCGGTATGCAGGAGTACTCGATTCGGGCGAACTGGAAGTTGCTGGTCGAGAACAGCTTCGATGGCTACCACGCCCTCTCAACGCATTCGACCTACCTTGATTTCTTGAAGAATTCGAATGGTGCGCTGGGCCAAGCCAACGTGTACGGAGTTGCGCGCGATCTGGGCAACGGCCACGCCTGTGTCGAATACACCGCACCGTGGGGCCGGCCGGTAGCCAACTGGGTGCCGGCTTGGGGTGAGCAGGGCAAGGCCGAAGTGGCGGCTGTACAGGCGCGGCTGATCGCCTCGCAAGGCCCGGAGCGGGCCGATCGCATTGCCCGGCTCAGCAAGAACATCCTGATCTTTCCGAATCTCGTCATTGTTGATGTCATGGCACTGACCTTACGCACCTTTTATCCGCGCTCGCCTGACTACCTCGAAGTGTCGGCCTGGGCGTTGGCACCGTCCGAGGAGAACGCCTGGGTTCGCAAGAACCGGCTCAGCAGTTTTCTGGAATTTCTGGGGCCCGGTGGATTCGCAACGCCGGATGATGTCGAGATGCTTGAGCAGTGTCAGCGCGGTTATCAGAATCAGAAAGAGGCGGCCTGGAATGACGTATCCCGTGGCATGTTGAGCGAGAACCCAGCGACGGTGGACGAACACCAAATCCGCGTGTTTTGGCGGCGTTGGCATGAACGCGTACAGGAGCAATAAATGGCACCGTTCCGATACCGTAAGCCCGGCTATGTAGCGCTCAACGTTAGCAACCTTGCTCGCTCGCTTGCCTTCTACCGCGATCTGGTCGGGCTGACGCTCGAGGAGCAGCACGATCAGGTCGCGTTCCTGCGCTGCAGTAGCGATCATCACAATCTGGTTTTATACGAAGCCAGTGAGCCTGGGCTCAAGCGTGTCGGGTTTGAGCTTGAATCGCCGGCCGACCTCGCACAGGCGCGCTCTTGGGTGGCACAGCAGGGCTGGGCAATCGAGGTGCCTTCGTCAGCGGAACAGGCGTTCTTGTGCCAGGGCGAGACCTTTCGGTTCCGCATTCCGGACTGCAGCTTGCTGTTCGAGTTCTATGCTCAGATGGCGCAGGCGGCCTCGCCCTTTGTGGCCACACTCGCCAAAATTCAGCGCCTCGGTCACCTGGTGGTTGCGGTTCAAAATCCGCAGTCTGTGTTAGCGACCTTGACCGACAAACTGAACTTCCAGGTGTCGGACCACTTTGGTGACCAGGTATCGTTTCTGCGCTGCTTTCCGAACCCGTATCATCATTCGTTGGGTATCGCACGCGGTGCGCGCGATCAACTTCATCATATCAATTTTATGGTGTCTGATGTCGACGACGTTGGCCGCGCCATGAATCGCATGCGCAAGAACGGTGTCGAGATTGTCTACGGACCCGGTCGACATGACATTTCCAACTCGATTTTTCTCTACTACCTCGACCCGGATGGTCTGACCGTTGAGTACAGTTTCGGTATGGAGGAGTTCGCCGAGATCGGTGCCCGCGCGGCGCGGCAATTGCCGATGCGCCCGGAAATTCTCGACAGTTGGGGTGGTATGCCGGCACCTGGATTCGCCAAGACCGGCAGCATCGA
>JANORY010000533.1:0-2961 GCA_031415535.1 Burkholderiales bacterium
GTCATTGGGTCGAGTGCCGGGTATCTCACCTGGCCGACTCAAGGGGACGATGACTTCATTGGGTGCCGTGCGAATCACGCCCGCATCGCTTCCCGGTGCTCCGGTGCCCGCCACACCAGGACTCGTTGTACCGGACCCTAAACCGCCGAGTCCTTGCCGTACGGCGGGATCGTCCCTGAGACTGGGCAAAAGCGGAGCCGGTGCCCGCGGTACCTGCCCACCCGGGCCAAGGTTACCCGCTGCACCACTGTTCGTGCCAACCGGTGCCGCCGGCATCGGTGGCAACTGCCCCTGCTGAAAACTGCCCAGGCCCCAGCGTTCGGTCTGCCGCGAATCGACGCGCAACTGACGAATGTAGTCGTAGCGATCGGCGGTGACCGAATAAGCACCGCCGGCATCGCGGATCACGATCGGCCGCAGAAACACCAGCAAATTGGTCTTGACGCGCTTGCGGGTGTCGTACCGGAACAGATTGCCGAGAAACGGAATGTCGCCGAGCCCAGGGATCTTTTCATTGGCCCCTTCCACGCGCTCCTCGATCAGGCCGCCCAGCACTACAATTTGGCCGTCATCAACTAACACGTTTGACTCAATCGCGCGCCGATTGGTAATCAGACCCGCCGATAGCGTACGGTCCTGAACGCTAGAGACTTCCTGAAAAATCTGCATGCGCACGGTACCGGCCTCGGATACCTGCGGACGTACGCGCAAGGTGGTACCGACGTCGCGTCGTTCAACTGTCTGGAACGGATTGACCGCACCGCCCGCCGAAGGTGTGGTGAACTGACCGGTAACAAACGGTACGTTCTGGCCAATGATAATTCGCGCTTCTTCATTGTCGAGCGTCAGCAGGTTTGGCGTTGCCAGAATGTTCGCACTCGATTCGGTCTCCAGCGCCCGCGCCAGCAAACCCAGGTTCAGAATCGTGCCGACCCCTTGTATGGTGGTGGTGCCGCGAACTACGCCGAGGTTCAGCCCGCCGCCCAAGCTACCGAGATTTTGCGCAGCATCCAAAATATTCGTGCCGGAGCCACGGCCGGTCAAATTGGATCCGCCCAGTACGCGCGTCTCGCCATTGCCGGGATTCAGAAACTGCCATTGAATACCCAGCTCGGCGGCGCGTTGTGCGCTGACTTCAACGATTAACGATTCAATAAACACCTGGGCACGGCGCGCATCGAGCTTTTCGATCACCGCCCGCAAATTGCGGTACACCGGCTCCGGCGCGGTAATGATCAGTGAGTTGGTCGCGGAATCGGCCGCGATGATCGCGCCACCGGCCGATACGCTGGTTGAACCCGGCTGGTTGGTAGAAGGCTGCAACGGTGCCAGCGCGGTTGAGGTCTGCCCACCCAGCGGATTATTCGCGCCCCCCGGCTGATTAGGTTGGTTGGATTGACTTAATCCACCCAAGGTCGATTGATTGGTACCACCCAAGTTGCCACTGGTATCACCGCCAGTCAGAACGCTACGCAACACCTGCGCCAGCCTTACCGCCTCGGCATTGCGCAAATAAACAACGTTAACGTTTCCGGGCGTGGCGCTCGGCAGATCGATGCGCGAGATCAAGGACTTGGCCAAGGCAATTTTCGCGGGACTGGCCGCCCGAATCATGATCGAGTTCGAACGTGGGTCAGCCATGACCAGTACCCGCTGGCCCGGATCAACCTGTGCGCCGGCACCGACCCGATTACTGTCGTCGACCATGCGTGCCACCGTCAGCGCGACTTCCGAGGCAATCGCGTATTTGATTGGCAGCACTTCGACTTCGTTGGCACCGGGGCTGTCGAGCGTTGAAATAATGCGGCCAATGCGCAGCAGATTGGCGGCATAATCGGTCACAACCAACTGATTGTTATTAGGGTACGCAGTAATGGTGTTGTTTGGCGAAATCAGCGGCCGTAACACGCCAACCAAGTTACTGGCCGATTCGAACTGCAAGTTAAATACCTGCGTCAGAATCTGATCACCACCGCGCGCAGCCGCCCGTTCGCCAATCGGACCGGACTGCAGTTTGGCGTCGGCCTCGGGCACCAATTTGATGACGGTGGGGCCACTCTCGACGATCGAAAAGCCTTGCATGCGCAAGGTCGATTGCAATAGTTGATAGGCCTGATTACGGCTAACCGGCTTCGGTGTCTCAAGGGTAATCTTGCCGCGTACCCGAGGATCAATGATGAAAGTCTTGTTCAGCAAATGACCAAAAGCACCGACCACTGAATCAATGTCGGCATCTTTGAAGTTCAGCGTGATTGCATTGCCGTTCGGAGTGTTGACTTCGGTCGCACCGACCGCTGGGCTGTTCGCTGCACCACCGCTGGCGACACCCGCAGTATTGGCCGGAACAGTATTGGCCGGAGATGCGGCCGGCCCCGCTGGACCGCCTGATCCACCTGGTGCGGTACCGGCGGCCGGCCGGCTTGATGCCTTCGGGCCTGCTGCCAGGGCCACCGGATTGCCGATCAGGGACCAGGCCAGGACCACTACCAGGCATCGACTAAAACTGCTCATCGATGGAACAAAAACGTTTGAGTGCAACCGAGCAAAGGTCAGGCCCCTATTTTGATAATTGTCTTCTCGCCTTCGCGGCGCCCGACCAGCGCCAGGAAGGACTGCAAGCGTTCGCGCTCGGCAGGATCCGGGCTGGCCTGCGCCAGAAAACGTAAGCCACCGCGGTCGGACCACGAGCCAGTCCCGGTCAAATTCAACGGACCTTTTAAGGTGGTCAGGTTCAGAACCGCCTGCTGACCATTGCCAGATACTTCGATCTGATAACTACCCAAGGGTTGTACCGGAGTCAGCACCGAAGAAGCATCACGCAATTCAATTGTCATCTTGCCGTCAAAAAGCCCGCTGCGAATTGTAAGATCATTCCAGCGAAGGCCGATCAACGCCGAAGGCCGTATTGTATTCCACGGCGAGCCCAGCTTTGAGAGCTCCATGCTGGCCAGATTCAAGCTG
>JANORY010000534.1:0-2462 GCA_031415535.1 Burkholderiales bacterium
GAAGCCGGCCTTCTGTTCTTTGTCCAGCAGAATGGTCAAGCGCGCCGTTGCCGCATGATGCAACTCGGACGCATGGGTCGCATAAATACGCAACGAGCCGCCATGCGTCGGTATCTCTTCAACGTCAAAGATCGCCAGCCCGTGCGCCTTGAAGACCCGCAATGCGGTGCCGAGCGAGTAATAGGAAAAATGCTCGTGGTAAATCGTGTCGAACTGGCACTGATCCATCAAGGTCATCAGATGCGGGAACTCCATCGTAATGACACCGCCCTCGGCCAGCAATACTTTCATACCCGCTACAAAGTCGTTCAGATCGGGCACATGCGCCAGCACATTGTTGCCAATCAGCAGATTCGGTTTTCCGAATGACTCGGCAATATGGTGTGCGGTCTTCACGCCAAAAAACTGTACCGTGGTGGGTACCCCCTTGCGTACTGCCGCCGCCGCAACATTGGCCGCCGGCTCAATACCCAGGCAAGGGATTTCGCGCTTAACAAAATGCTGCAACAAGTAGCCGTCATTGCTGGCAATCTCGGCTACAAAACTGCGCGGCCCCAGCTTGAATCGCTCGCTTACGGACGCGCAATACTCACGACCCTGATTCACTAGCGTGTCAATGTACGACGAAAAATAAGCATACTCACCAAAGATATCGCTCGGTGCCACGTACTCCTGTAGTTGTACCAGCCAGCAGGCATCGCAGACCAAGGCATGCAAGGGATAAAACGGCTCCATCTGGTTGAGTTGCTCGGGCGCGATGTGCGTCTGACACAGCGGCGAGACGCCCAGATCGGCGAACGAATGTCGCAAGGGGTTGGCGCAGAAGCGGCACTTGGCACCGAGTATCGGTTGCGCTGAATCTGCAGTACGGATGGTCGTTTCTGGCATAGGAATGGCAGCTCAAAATCGGCGTGAATGTAAAGGACCCAAGCTAGCTGCCGGACGGTAGAACTGTAGCGCTCAAGGCGACGGATGGTTAGATGCGGGTTAGATGCGGGGGACCTAGAATCAGAGTGTTGTTAATAGTCACAAGCAAACCCAAAGATCTCTGACATGTTGAACCTGCAACTTGACGCCAATCCGAATCGACCGATGACAGCTTTGTGCCTGGGCGCTCATTGTGACGACATCGAGATTGGCTGCGGCGCAAGTCTGCTGCAACTGGCCGCAAATTATCCGCAACTGCAGTTTCATTGGTGCATCTTTACCAGCGACCCACAACGGGCCGCCGAATCTCAACGCGCTGCCCACGCGCTGCTCGGTGCCGATCGGGTTCAGGTTGACATACTGGATTACCCGGCGAGTTTTTTGCCGGCCCGCTGGGAAGCGGTCAAGCAATCGATGGAACATTTGCGCAGTCGCATGGAACCGGATCTGATCTTCACCCATCGCCTTGAAGATCGCCATCAAGATCACCGGGTAGTGGCCGAGCTCACCTGGAATAGTTTTCGCAATCACCGGGTGTTGGAATACGAAATTGCAAAATATGAAGGCGACCTCGGTCAACCCAATTTGATCATCCCGGTCGACGCCGCACACGCCGATCGCAAGATTGCCGTGTTGATGGAGCACTATCCGTCGCAACACGCGCGCAACTGGTTCGATGCCGAAACCTTTCGCGCGCTGATGCGCCTGCGCGGCCTGGAATGCCAATCACCGAGCCGTTATGCCGAAGGCTTCACGGCACGAAAACTGACTCTGGCTTGAGTCTGGCCTGAGCCATTATCAAGGCAGCATGGTGTGTCGGTTTTGCCCACCAATGTGGCGCGATACCACTACCGTCCGCGCGGCGAGAACGGCCTTCGATGGCTATGCCTGCCGACACCGCAGCCCGGAATTTCTAGAATGTAGGGACGTGCCTCTACCCCAAGGAATTGACCATGAATCGTAGCCTGATCAGCCTGTCCGAACTGCTCAACGAAGATCTCGGCCGAATCTGCGCTGATTGCAGCGGCGAGTTCAACGCGATGAGCGGCAAGCGCCTGTTAATTACCGGCGGCGGCGGCTTTCTCGGCTATTACCTGGTGCAGGCGGCCTTGCATTGGAATCAATCGAACCGCGCCAAGTCGGCGATTCAGGTGGTGGTCTACGAAAACTATTTGCGCGGCAAACCAGCCTGGCTAGAGGCCCTGAACGGCACCGCGAATTTTGAAGTATGTGACTACGATCTGACCCAGCCACTGCCGAAAGATATTGGTCATTTTGATTACATCATCCACGCCGCCAGTATTGCTTCGCCGATCTACTACTGCGCGATGCCCCTGAAGACGCTGGATGCCAATGTTGCAGGCCTGCGCAACCTGCTCGACTATTCGGTACGCGAGCGTGATGCCGGTCGGCCGATCAGCGGCTTTCTGTTCTATTCGTCGAGCGAAATCTACGGTGACCCAACGCCAGATGCGATTCCCACGCCGGAGACTTATCGTGGTTTGGTGTCGTGTACCGGGCCGCGCGCCTGCTAC
>JANORY010000535.1:0-4128 GCA_031415535.1 Burkholderiales bacterium
CAGGAACAACAACAAAAACATGGACGAGACGTTTGACTACATCGTGGTGGGTGCCGGTTCAGCAGGAGCGGTGCTCGCGTCGCGCTTGAGTGAGGACCCGAACACCACGGTGT
This sequence comes from Burkholderiales bacterium, assembly GCA_031415535.1. Taxonomy (GTDB): domain Bacteria; phylum Pseudomonadota; class Gammaproteobacteria; order Burkholderiales; family Burkholderiaceae_E; genus JANLTP01. Next base: position 114 of record JANORY010000535.1, read on the forward strand.
TGCTGCTCGAAGCGGGTCCGCCGGACCGGTCCCTCTGGATTCATTTACCGATCGGTTATGGCAAGACCATGTGGAGCAAGACCTACAACTGGTGCTACTACACCGGTTCCGATCCGAACATGAACGGTCGCCAAATTTACTGGCCGCGCGGCAAAACGCTTGGCGGGTCAAGTTCCATTAATGGCTTGATTTATATTCGCGGCCAGCGCGAAGATTTCGATCGTTGGCGCGACCTTGGCAATCCAGGCTGGGGTTATGACGATGTGCTGCCCTACTTCAAGCGCAGCGAAGCTAACGAGCGTGGCAATAACGAGTTTCACAGCGGTGACGGACCTTTGGCGGTTGCCGATATTAAAGGCGGCAATCCGCTCATTGAAGCCTTCATTGCCGGTGCCGAAGAAGTCGGCATGCCGCGCACGCGCGACTTTAATGGCGAACAACAGGAAGGCGCGGGCTACTACCAGTTCAACACCCGCCGTGGCTGGCGCTGGAGCACCGCCAAGGCTTACCTGGTGCCCGCGAAAGGTCGCCCGAACTTGAGTGTTCAGACGCTGGCGCAGGCCAGTGCAGTAATGCTTGAGGGCAAGCGCGCGGTCGGCGTCAGATTTCGGCAAGGCGGCATTCAAAAGAATGCGCGCTGCCGGGCGGAAGTGCTGCTCTGTGCCGGCGCGATTCAGTCGCCACAGGTACTGCAACTCTCGGGAATTGGTCCCGCCGAACTCTTGATGTCCAAGCAAGTCGGTGTAGTGCAAGCACTCCCCGGCGTCGGCGAGAATCTGCAAGACCATCTGCAGATGCGCCTGACCTATGAATCCACCCAAGCGACCACCAACGACGCCTTGAACTCGTGGTGGGGGCAAGCCAAGCTCGGCCTGCAATGGTTGCAGTTCCGGAGCGGCGCGCTCGCGGTCGGCATTAATCAGGGTGGCTGCTTCATGAAGGCGTTACCCGCTGAAGCCAAAACGCCCGACATCCAGTTTCACGTCGCGACGCTGTCGGCCGACATGGCTGGTGGCGCCGTGCATCGCTATTCCGGGTTTACGCTGTCGGTTTGCCAATTGCGACCCGAGTCGCGGGGTCACATTCGAATTCGTACGCGCGATCCGTATGAGCCGCCGGAAATGCAACCGAACTATTTGTCAACCGATCTGGATCGCCGCACCGCCGTTGCAGCCATCAAGGCGGCGCGGGCAATCGCGGCCACATCGGCGATGAGCGCGCTGGTCAAGCGCGAAGTCAAGCCAGGTCCCGACGCACAGGACGATGCTGCCTTACTGGAGTATTGTCGCAACCATGGCGCGACTATTTTTCACCCGAGCGGCACCTGCGCCATGGGGCCTGACCCGGCTACCGGTGCCGTGGTCGACCCTCGTTTGCGGGTCCACGGCATTGCCGGCTTGCGAGTGATTGACTGTTCGGTAATGCCGACTCTGGTGTCCGGCAACACCAATGCAGCAGCGGTCATGATGGCTGAGAAAGCGGTTGATATGATCCGCGAAGATTCCAGGTAGTCTTAGGGATTTCCAGAAAGTTTTATTAGTCCACCAGTTTGTTGGTCCACAGGTTCATTAGTCCACAGGTTTGCTAAAAACGAGGAGACACGATGATGGAACAATCCAGAAGCAGTAAACACCTTAACCGCCCTGACCGGCGCCAGGCAATCGGCGCTGGCACCGCCGGATTGGCGTCGGCTGGAGCGTTGATCGCCAGCCCGGCGATTGCGCAAGCGGTCACCCGCTTAAAGATTCAGACGGCGGTACCGAGTTCGAGTATTTATTACGATCTGATGAAAAAATTTGCCGATCGGGTCGACAAAATGTCCAACGGCCGCCTGAAGATGGAAATGCTGCCGGACGGTGCCGTGGTCGCGGCATTCGAGATCGTCGATGCGGTCGACAAGGGCGTGGTCGACGGTGGCTACGCCTGGACCCATTACTGGTCTGGCAAAAATACTGCGGCGGGTCTATTCTCTAACCCGGCCGCCGGCGGCGGCACTGGCATGGATCAGCTCTCACATGTAGCCTGGCTGTTCCAGGGTGGTGGCAATGCGCTGTACAAACGATTCTTCAGCGAAGTATTGAAGCTGAACATAGAGCCCTTCATGGTGCAGCCGATGGGCCCGGACCCCCTCGGTTGGTTCAAGACGCCGATCAAATCGCTGGAAGATATGAGAAAACTGAAGTACCGCTCACCTCCGGGGCTGGTGGGCGAGATCTTCAAGGAAATGGGCGTGAACGCGGTAGCGATGCCAGGCGGCGAGATTGTCCCGGCGGCGCAGCGCGGTGTGCTCGACGCGGCCGAATGGATTGGCCCGGCCGATGACATGGCGCTCGGCTTTCACAATGTGTTCAAGCATTACTACCTGCAAGGTCTGCATCAGTCGACCGACGTCGGTGAGTTGTTGCTGAACAAAACCAGTTGGAACAAATTGCCGGCTGACTTGAAAGCGATTGTTGAAGCATCGGCAATGGCCACTATGACCGAGACCTACACCTACAACGTACATCGCAACGCGCTGGCCTTGCAGAAGTTGCAGACCGAACATGGAGTCACGGTCTACGACACACCGCGCGATATTTTCCCGGCGTTCATCAAGGCCACCAACAGCATTTACGATCGCGAAGCTGGCAAGAACCCGTTCTTCAAGGAAACTTTGGATTCACAAAGGGTGTTCGCCAAGCTGGTGGTGCCGTACTGGAACAAGATCAACGGCCTGTACTACAACTTGGGGCTGGATTCGCCGAACGCGAAGTAGGAACAAGTACATGACCACATCATCGGCAATACCGAACTCCAGGCTGGTTGCCATCGCCGAAAGGATCGATCAACTGGCCATCTGGTCCGGCCGTTGCGCGGCCTGGCTGATATTGCCGATGGTTTTTTCGCTGTGCTACGAGGTGATCGCGCGTTATCTGTTCAACGCGCCCACCTTGTGGGCCTATGACATGACCTTCATGCTGTACGGCAGTTTTTTCATGCTCGGTGCAGCCTTTACGCTGCAACGAAAAGGTCATGTGCGTACCGACTCTTTTTATGCCGACTGGTCGCCGAAACGCCAGGCCTGGACCGATCTGGTTTGTTACGCGCTCATGTACTTTCCGTTCGTCAGCGTGTTTCTGTTCGTTGGCTGGGGCTATTTTGTAAAGGCCTTCGTGACCAACGAAACCTTCGTCAGCAGCGCCTGGCAGCCGATTACCTGGCCGTTCAAGATGGTCATGCCGCTGACTGGTTTGTTGTTGATCATTCAAGGCATCAGTGAATGCCTGAAGTGTATTCACACGATCCGCCATGGCCAATGGCCGAGGCGCGCCACACAATCGACGATGATCACGTGAGTCACGAAATACTCGGCTTGGTTGCGCTGGCGGTATTGTTCGCGGCGATCTTTATCGGCTTTCCGATCGCGTTCACCTTGGGTGCCGTTGCGCTGGCGGCTGGCTTCTTTGCACTCGGCCCGGTGGTGTTCGATCTGGCGATTCTGCAGACCATTTCGGTCATGAAAGATACCGTCCTGGCGGCGATTCCGTTCTTCCTCTTCATGGGTTTTCTGCTTGAGCAGTCCGGCATCATGGAGCGACTGTTCAACGGCATCCAAATGTTGCTGTCGCGCCTGAACGGCTCCTTGTATCTGGCCGTGCTGATTACCGCCACGATCTTCGCCGCCGCCACCGGCATTGTCGGTTCTTCGGTGACGCTGCTGGGCGTGATGGCGGGCCCGTCGATGATCAAGAGCGGCTACGATCCGAAAATGTCGGCCGGTGCCATCGCCGCAGGCGGGACATTGGGCATCCTGATTCCGCCGTCGGTCATGTTGATCGTCATGGGACCGGTAGTGGGTGTGCCGGCCACCGATCTGTTCGCCGCCGCCGTGCTGCCCGGGCTGATGCTGTCGGCGCTGTTCATCGCCTGGACCTTGCTTCGTTGCTGGATCAATCCGAGTCTGGGTCCCGCGCTGCCACCGGAAATGCGCCCGACCTCGCTCGGCCCGGTCATCAAGGAACTGGCGAGTGGGGTC
>JANORY010000536.1:0-1702 GCA_031415535.1 Burkholderiales bacterium
TTCACTGGCTGGAGCTGGGCCGGGCCCGATAAATCGGACAGTCGCTTCTCGGGTGGCTCAGCCGCACTGGACCGAGAAATTCTGCCGATGCAGTCGTATCCGAAATTTCACTCGGTCGCCGAGAAACGATTCCTTGGAACCGTCATCGGCGCACAAGGCAGCGCCAATCCCGAGGCAAGTCTGCAAGTTGCGCTCGACCGTTTATTTAATCATCCGAACGTCGGGCCGTTCATCGGCAAACAATTGATTCAGCGCTTGGTCACGAGCAATCCATCACCCGACTATGTCGCTCGCGTGACCGCGGCATTCAACAATGACGGCCAAGGTGTACGCGGCGATTTGAAGGCAGTCATACGCGCGATCTTCCTAGATGCGGAAGCCCGCGATATGGCTAAGCTGGCGGACCCGAAGGCCGGCAAGATCCGAGAGCCGGTTCTGCGGATGGCCAACTGGATGCGCGCCGCCAATGTCGCCTCGAGCTCAGGCCGCTTTCTGATTGGCAGCACCGACGATCCAGGCGGCTCGCTGGGCCAAACGCCGATGCGCTCGCCGTCGGTGTTCAACTTTTATCGCCCAGGCTACCTGCCGCCGAACACCAGCATTGGCAGCGCCGGACTGGTGTCGCCCGAGATGCAGATCACGCACGAGACCTCGGTCGCCGGTTACCTGAACACCATGCGCAGCGCGGTGCAGAGCGGATTCGGCAGCAACAATCCGCGCGACGTTCAGCCCAACTACACCGAGCTGCTGGCGCTTGCGAACACCCCGGATGCCCTGGTCGAGCAAGTGAATATGTTGCTGACTTACGGGCAAATGAGCGCTGCGCTCAAGACACAAATTCGCGATGCAGTCAGCTCGGTCACGATACCGAGCAACAGCGCGACCAACAACACAGCCAATGCCGACACGGCGCGGCGCAATCGGGTCATGTTGGCGCTGTTCCTGACCTTGGCCGCGCCTGAATACCTGAATCAAAAGTGAACACTGACCTGGATCAATCATGAGTCAACACCATTCGCGACGAAAGTTCCTGCGCACAGCTTCTGCCCTGTCGATCGCCGGCCCGGCGGCGATGCCGTTTGCATTAAATTTGGCCGCCATGGGCGCCGCCTCGGCGCAAACTGCACCGGACTACCGGGCGCTGGTGTGCTTGTTCTTTTTTGGCGGCAATGATCAAGGCAATACCGTTATCGCAACCGATCCGAGCTCCTGGGCGCAGTATCAGCAAATCCGCTCGACACCACCCGATCCGATTGCATTGGCTGCTGTCGGCGCGGTCAACGGCGTGTTGCCAATTGTGCCGAACACGGCGCAAGCAGGTCGTGAGTTTGCGCTGCATCCGAACCTGCAGCCGATCAAGGACCTGTTCGACGCCGGACGCGCTGCCGTTATTGCCAATGTCGGGCCGCTGATCGCGCCCACCACCAAGGCGCAGTACACCGCACGCTCGGTGCCGTTGCCACCGAAACTGTTTTCCCACAACGATCAGCAATCGACCTGGCAAGCCTATTCGCCCGAAGGCGCGCGCTTTGGCTGGGGCGGCCGCATGGGTGACTTGTTGGCCAGCATGAACGGCAACACCACCTTCACTTGTATCTCCGCCAGCGGCAATGCGGTCTGGCTGGCCGGCCAGTCGACAGTTCAATATCAAGTCGGCAATAACGGCGCGGTTGCGATTGGCGGATTGACCGGTACGCTGTTT
>JANORY010000537.1:0-8063 GCA_031415535.1 Burkholderiales bacterium
CGGACATGGGGCACCTGCAGGCGCGCCGTCACATTCCAGTCTATGTAGCGAACATCGTCATTGGGTTGATACTCGCGCAAGTCGGCAAGATCCAGACCAAAGCCGCGGAACAAGGTCCGGTAGTCGCCGTGCAGCAAGCCATCGAGACGCTTGATCACCGTCCACTCGAGCCGACGCAGCAGGGCCTCCGGGTTGGCGCGCTCAGTAACAGCGTCTCGCCCCGATTGCGCGACCTGCGAAGCCGGTTTGCGTAGCGCGTTCGCAGGCCCGCCGGATGCGTCAGCGTCCGTTGGTGGCGCTTTACGACGCCGTCGTAACCCGAACATGGCTCTCAAGGGGTTTTTCAGGTGCAGCAACAGCCTGCAGGACGCGCATGATCAACTTGTCGGCAGTAAGTCCGTCGGACAAGGCGTCGTACGACAGAACCAGACGATGGCGCAAAATGTCCGGCACCAGATCGATGACATCTTCGGGCAAGACATAACCACGGCCGCGCAGGAACGCCAACGCGCGTGCGCCCTCGATCATATTGATGGTGGCGCGCGGGCTGGCACCGAAGTTAATGTATTTCGCCAGGTCCGGCATGCCATAACGCGCCGGTTGGCGGGTCGCCGAAACCAATTTGACCGCGTATTGAATCAGTCCCGGATCGACATAGGTCTTGCGGCATTCGCGCTGCAATGCGCTTAGTTGCTCGGTACTGGCGACGGCGGCAGCCTGTACCAGCGCGCCCGTAACACGCTCGACGATTACAAACTCTTCCTCTTCGGTCGGATAACCGATCAGTACTTTCATCATGAAGCGATCGACCTGCGCTTCGGGCAAGGGGTAGGTGCCTTCGGTCTCGATCGGATTTTGAGTGGCCATGACGAGGAACGGTTCCGGTACCTTATGCGTCTCGCCGGCAATGGTGACTTGGCGTTCCTGCATGACTTCAAGCAAGGCGCTTTGTACCTTGGCCGGCGCACGGTTGATCTCGTCGGCCAGCAAGAGATTGGTGAACACCGGGCCCAGCACCGTGCTGAATTCGCCGAGGCGCTGGTTATACATTCGAGTACCCACCAGGTCGGCCGGCAGCAGGTCCGGTGTGAACTGAATGCGCTTGAATGAACCTCGCAAGGTCTTGGCCAGCGTGTTGACCGTCAAGGTCTTGGCCAGTCCGGGCACGCCTTCGACCAACAGATGGCCTTGCGCGAGGATGGCCACCAGCACCCGCTCGAGGAAGTGGTCCTGGCCAACAACAACTTTCTTGACTTCATACAAGATCCGCTCCATCAGCGAAGCGGTCTCGGTTCGCAACGAGGCGTTAGTGCCGTTGCTGCTGGAGGGGGCGGTTTGCATCGAATCCATCAGTGACTTCCAAAAGTGACATTTAAACGGTTCTTCCGTACCTAAATCGCGCTCAGAACGGCGGAATGCCAATCGCACCGCCGGCGCTTTCCATCGTGGTCGCAAATCCGATACCGATAAAGGTGCGCGCCTCGCTCGGATTCAAAATCGCGGTGACGATACCGACCACCTCACCGCTCATGTTGACCAGCGGCCCGCCGGAGTTGCCCGGGTTCGCTGCCGCGTCGAATTGAATCAAACCGGTTAACACGCGTTGACCTTCGGGCGAGCGGAACTCGCGCCCCAATCCCGATACGACGCCGGCCGAAATTGAGGGGCCAATGCCGAAGGGGAATCCAACCGCAACAACTTCGTCGCCAGGCCGAAGATTGGCCGAGGATCCCATGCTGGCGGCGGGCAAGTCATCCGGAATTTTCTGTGCACGCAGAACCGCCAGATCATTTTCGGGTTTGGTGCCAACCACGGTTGCTTCGGACTCCATGCCGTCGGAGAAGGTTACGGTCAGTCGCTTGGCACCGGCAATCACATGCAAGTTGGTCAAGATAATGCCGGTATCGACCACCACCACGCCGGAGCCGATGCCGCGCTCGCGGGCCGCCCGTCTGGGGTCGGCCATGCGCGTGTCCGAGGCGGTTTCACTCGGCGGCTCGCTGGCGTTACCTGGCTTGGCTTCTTCGTCATCGGCATAACTTTTTACTCGGACCACCGAGCGTTGCACGGCTTCAGCGGCCTTGGCGGCGCGCGAGGGCAGGGTCTTGTTCTCAATCGTGTGCATGACCGCCGAATCGATGTCTTCCTGAGTCAGCGCCCGGGGTGGCGTCATGCCGCGATTCGCAAATTGAACAAAGCCGAGTGCGACGGCCAACCCGGCAGCGAACAGCAAAGGCCGGTCGTAGCGATGCAAGACCCTGCGCCACGCACTTTTGGTGGCCACATCGGCGGTCACACCGCTTGCGCTGGTCAGGGTCGAAGCGACAACCGACTTAACCGCGATTGCCGAAGCTGTCGGTGGTGTTGGTGTCGGTGACGCAGTGCTCGACCGGTTTCGAGGCGTCCCGCTGTATAACGCAGCTTTTTTCATAGGTACTCGGTTTTACAGGATTTACTGAGTTTGCCAACGCAGGCGATCAGGGTGGCCGTCCATGCCGGGTTGCCCGAAATAGAAAGGTAACACTTTCAGATCGCCCTGACACGCAATCCCGGTGCCAGGAACGCCCTCCTGAAAACTTCAGGCAAAAACCAGGCCGATTTCGCTTGCAGTCGTCGCACAGTGATAAAGTGCGTAATAGATGTGCCGATTAAAAGCGTGAGGGCAATATGCAATTCTTGTGGCCGAGCCTGCTGTGGCTGCTGTTGTTCATTCCGGCGTTGGTGGGCATGTATCTGTTCATGCTGTCGCGCAAGAAGAAGGCTGCGATCAGTTATGCCAGTCTGAGTCTTGTCAAAGAGGCTTTGGGGCCGGGTCAAAAAATTCGGCGGCATCTGCCGCCGGCCCTGTTCCTGGCGGCCATGACTCTGGCCATTTTTGCAATGGCCAGACCGACCGCGCCGATTGTGCTGCCCTCCGAATATATGACCCTGGTAATGGCGATGGATGTCTCGCGCAGCATGGAGGCCAAGGACGTCGCACCGAATCGGATCAGTGCGGCTCAAGCGGCGGCGCGCACCTTCATTGAAGAACTCCCCAAACATGTGCGGCTCGGGATTGTTTCGTTTGCCGGTACCGCTGCCGTGGTGCAGACACCGACCGAGAATCGCGATGACATGATCGCCGCCCTCGATCGCTTTCAACTGCAGCGGGCGACGGCCACCGGCAGTGGCTTGATCTTGTCACTGGCGACACTCTTTCCGGACGCCGGCATCGATCTCGATGCCATCAGCCAAGCCAGCTACTCGAATCGTTCGGGCAGCGGTGCGGCTTCACTTGACAAGCCGCGTCAGGCGGCCAAGCCGGTGGTGCCCGAGAGCGCGCCGGTTGCACCAGGATCGTACACAGCGGGTGCCATTATTTTGCTGAGTGACGGTCGCCGAACCACCGGCCCCGATCCCTTGATGGCCGCCAAGATGGCCGCCGATCGCGGGGTGCGCGTTTATACCGTTGGATTCGGCACGCGTGAAGGTGCGACCATAACGTCGGATGAAGGCTGGTCGTTTTATGTGCGACTGGACGAGGAAACCTTAAAGGCCATCGCGAAAATTACCGGTGCCGAATATTTTCATGCCGGCACGGCGGCCGATCTGCGCAAGGTTTATGAGGGACTGAGTTCGAAATTTGCGCTCGAGCGCAAACAGACCGAGGTCAGTGCCCTGTTCGGCGCCGGGTCGGCCTTGATCATGTTGCTGGCCGCGGTGCTGTCGCTGTTGTGGGTGTACCGGCGCGGTTAGCAAGCTGTCGAGCTGCTAGAAACTTTTAACGGCCCGAGCCGACCAACAGCAATGAAACGAACAGTATTCCAAAGAACAAGACAATATCCAGGCGCAGCAGCCAGCGAATGCTGTTCGGTATGTTGACCCAGCCGTACGAGCGAATCAGGGCGTGGCGACGGGTAAAAAGCCAGGGATAAATCAGCAGTAACAGTGACAGCGCGAACAGCGCGAGTTTGAGCAGCAACAGCGGTCGGGTGAGCTTCGCTACCGCCAGGGGACCGGAAATCAATACGAGCGCGCCACCGGAGAACAGCAGCAGCGCAATCGCAAACAGTGCAATCCGGTTAATGCCCAGTGCCTGGTACAGCCTATGTTGATCAGTATCCCCGCGCACCACCAAGCTGTAGCGGGCGGTACTCGCTGCAAACAGGACCACCAGGGCAACCCAATGCAGGTAGTGCAGCACCAGGCCCGCCCAGATCGGGTTCAGAAACGCGTCGAGCATGGGGCTGAGTTCTGTGGGAGCTTATTGCGGGAACATGATGACGTTGCGCGCAACGCCGCCTTTTTTCAGTGCTTCGAAGCCCTCATTAATTTGTTCGAGCGCCAATCGGCCAGAAATCATTTCCGACAATTTGAGCCGGCCTTGCATGTAGAACTCGACCAGTCGGGGCATATCGACCCGGAAGCGGTTTGAGCCCATCATCGAACCTTGAATCCGGCGCTCACGCAGAAAGTCGGGCCCGTGGAACTCGACCTTGGTGCCGACTGGAATCATGCCAATAATGGTGGATGTTCCACCCGACGCCAACATCCGGAACGAATCCTCGACCGTTTGCTTCAGGCCAATGCACTCGAACGAGTAATGCACGCCGCCACTGGTCAACTCGTTGACTTGTTTGGCGACATCGCCATTGGCCGGATTTATGACATCGGTCGCGCCGAATTGTTTTGCCAGCTCCAGTTTGCCGGGGTCTTTGTCGATCGCGATAATGCGTCCAGCGCCGGCAATCTGCGCGGCATTGATGGCTGACAGGCCGATACCGCCGCAGCCCAATACCGCGACGTTGCTGCCCGGTTGCACCTTTGCCGTGTGTACGATCGCACCGTACCCGGTTATGACACCACAACCGACCAATGCGGCCAGATCAAGCGGCATGTCGTGACGTACCTTCACCAAGGCGTTTTCATGTACCAGCATCTGTTCGGCAAAAGACGACAAATTGGTGAACTGATTCAAATGCTGACCTTGCCAGCGCAGGCGCTTGGCTTTGCCCGGTGCCATCTTGACTTCCGGTGTCTGGCAGATCGACATATGACCGGTCAGGCAGAACTCGCAGTGACCACAGAACACCGACAGGCAGGTAATCACATGATCACCCGGTTTGACGTAACTGACGTCCTCGCCGACCGCCTCGACAATGCCGGCCGACTCATGTCCCAACACAATCGGTGTGGGCGTCGGGTACTTGCCTTCCATAAAGTGCAAGTCGCTGTGGCACAGACCGGCCGCTGCAGTGCGGATCAGCACCTCGCGTCGGCCCGGTTTATCGATTTCGACGTTCTCAATCGTCATTGGCTCGTTGGGGGCGTGAAATACCGCTGCCTTCATGGCGTCTCCAGGGGTGGTTTTCGAATTGTTAAGGTACTGACGATCCATAGCCTAGTCCAGGTGTCAGCAATCGTCAAACCAGCCGACAGCCTGGAGTTCCAGGATTGTTCAGTTTCGTTCATCGCCGTATGCGTAAAACCCCCCGACAGGGCTATGAATCGGGTAAAAAGACGTGACTCAACCGAATTGTTAGCCTAGAACCTAAACAGGATTCCCCGCGATGCGAAGTCCCGATCTGCTGCAGCCCTCGGCGCTTGACGGTGACGTACCGGTCGCACTTGACCAATACTCATGGCGCTTCCTGGCCGAAGGCGACTCGTGGTTTTCGCTGGGTTCGCTGAACCCATTCAAGAACGCCAACCTGACCAACAACCTCGAGTTCTTGCGCAAGACCTGTGTGCTGACTTGCGCGCAGCCCGGCGATACGTTGAGGCACATGTCCGAAATGGGCAGCGACCCGTGGTTTCAGCATCTCCTGTTTGGCAATCGGGCGCAACCGTGGAGTGCGATCTTGTTGTCGGCGGGCGGCAATGATCTGATTGACGCAGCGCGCGTCTTGCCCAGTGGCGCGGCGGCGAGTGACGCTTCCTTGCGACTGTTGCTCAAGCCAGAGGAGTGGGGTCCGGCGAGTCTGGGTGTTTCGAGATTTATCAGCGCCGCTGGTTGGCAGCGCTTCGAGGCTTATCTGAATTCGAATTATGAACATCTGATTTCAATGCGTGATGACTCGAACAGCCAAAGCCAGGGCGTGCCGATCTTTACCCACACTTATGCGTTTCCGACGCCGCGCAACGCCCCATCCGGCCCAATGGGTCCGTGGTTGTACCCGGCGATGCGGCAGTATCAATTACCGGTCACGGAGTGGATTGCCATCGCGCACGAATTGTTGACGCGGCTCGGTTGCGCGCTGAAAACGATTGCTGCCGATGCGCAACGATTTCCAAATATTCAGGTGTTCGATTCGGCCCAGGTGGTTGATATTGAGCCGGCGCATCTCGGTGACACCGAAGTCAGTGGCGACTGGGTCGACGAGATTCATCTGACGCGTAAGGGTTGCGTCAAGCTGGCGCGTGCTTGGTCGAAGGAGATTGACCAGGTGCTGAAGCGCGCTTGATCGGGACGCTCTCTCAAGGAAACGCCTGGCCGCTCAATAGGTTCAGCTTGCTCGCGGTGCTCCAGCCACCCGGCCGCCGTCGATGATGATCGACTGGCCGTTCATGTAACTGCCCGCGGCCGACGCAATAAATACCGCCGCGCCAGCAATTTCGTCTGGCTCGCCGATTCGTTTCATCGGTGTCGTGCGCAGCGTCTGCTCGAGAATCGTTGGGTTGTCCCACAACGCACGTGCAAAATCAGTGCGCACCAAGCCGGGCGCAATGCAATTGGCGCGAATGTTTTTGTGGCCCCATTCAACCGCGATGTTGCGCGCCATCTGCAGGTCGGCCGCCTTGGAGATCGCGTAAGCGCCGAGCACGTCCGAGCCCATGAAGCCGCCGATCGAAGAGACGATCAGCACCACGCCGCCGCCGCGTTGTGCCATCTGCGGAATCACCATATTCGAGAGCCAGAAGTTACTGCGCACATTGCACTGCATGACCCGATCGAAGGCGTCGTCGGGCATTTCGTGGGCTGGGCCGAAATACGGATTCACGGCAGCGTTACAGACCAGCACATCAATACCACCGCAGGACTGATTGGCGAACTGAACCAAGCCTTGCAACTGTTCCTTGTGCGCAATGTGACAGGCCTGTGCAATCGCCTGACCACCTTTGGCCTTGATCTCGTTGACTACCAGCTCACAGGCATCGAGCTTGCGGCTCGACACGATCACCTTGGCGCCGTGTTCGGCGAGTCGCAGGCAGATCGCTTTGCCAATGCCTTTGCTGCCGCCGGTGACGACTGCGACCTTGCCGGTCAGATCGAATAGTGAATCTGTAAATGACGTCATCTCGGTACTCCTGAAAAGGGTTATGGGGTGTGAACATTTATTGGCCCACGATTCCAGCCCTTTTTATCACTTGTGCCCACTTCTGGGTTTGGCGTTGAAAATCGAGGCAAATTACCCGTAATTACGGTAATATGGGGCATGAAAACGACGATTGAAATTCCCGATCCCTTGTTTCGACGCGCCAAGGCACGGGCGGCTGAACGTGGCCAAAGTCTCAAGGAACTGTTCAACGAGGCACTGCAACAGAAGCTCGCAGAGGAGAGCGGTAGCGGCGGCGAGTTGACTCCTCGCTGGATGCAAGGATTTGGCACCTTAGGTCATCTTCACTCGGAGACGAAAAAAATACAGTCGCGAATCGATCAGACGTTTCGGATGGTTGAAGCTGAGGATCGCGATTGATTTTGGACACCAATGCCCTGTCCGCCTTTTTAGACGGCGATCCTCGAGTCGGCAATCTCTTGCGCGTTCAACCACGCGCCGCCATTCCAGTGATCGTTCTGGGGGAATTCCGCTACGGTATTGCAGCGTCTCGGCTTCGCTCGACTTATGAACAGTGGCTTCGCGACCATCTCAGTCAGTTCGATATATTGAACATCACTGCTTCGACAACGCTGCTTTATGCACAGGTGCGAACTGAGCTGAAGGTACTGCGCCGTCCAATACCGGCTAACGACGCCTGGATTGCCGCACTGGCCCTCGAGCACAAGTTAGCGGTATTGAGTCGCGATCAGCACTTTGATAGCGTCCCCAATTTGCAGCGAGTCGACTTCGCGCTGCAAAGTCGGT
>JANORY010000538.1:0-7647 GCA_031415535.1 Burkholderiales bacterium
GCCGCGAATTCACGGCCGACCCGAACTCGAGTACAAGGTCGGTGGCGACGAACACGGCATCATCGTTGGCCGCGATCACCAGAGCACGCTCCCCATCATGGGCGAGACCTTATGGCTGGTGCCCGGACATTGTGATCCGACGGTGAATCTGTACGACTACATGATCGGCGTGCGTGGCCTGCAAGCTGTTGGTGCCGTTAGTGACACTGGCGCGCACATCGAACGTATCATTGCGGTCGATGCACGTGGTGCGCTGCGTTGAATCAGATTATCGATTCCCAGGTTAAGAGAATGAATACGATAGCAGCGTCAGCGCACGCCTTAAGCGTCGCAGAAATTGATCAATACCACCGTGAAGGCTACTTGATCCCAAGCTATCGAATCGAGACCGGGCGAATCGATCAACTGCGCAGCACACTCGATCGTTTGCTGCGCGAGAATCCCGGGGTGCGCCCCGAGAAGTTGGTGAGCGCACATATCGAAGGACCGAACGGCGAAGGCGTCCGGGGCAGCCGGGATTTTCTGGCGCGGGCGCGTGACCCCAAAATTCTCGATATCGTCGCGCAACTGATTGGCGACGACGTCATTCTTTGGGGGTGCCATATCTTTTGCAAACCGGCCCGTGAGGGACTCGAAACGCCGTTTCATCAAGACGGCCATTATTGGCCAATTCGGCCGCTGGCCACCTGCTCGGTCTGGGTTGCGCTGGATGCGTCGGTGCACGAGAACGGTTGTCTGCAAGTGGTACCTCGCTCGCACCTGGCGCGCCAGTCCTATCAACATCTGCATGAAGATCGCGACGATCTGGTGCTCAACCAACGATTGTCCGCCGACTCGTTTCGGCAAAGTGATGCCGTGGAGTTGCAACTACAGCCGGGGCAAATGTCGCTGCACGATGTCTATATGATTCATGGCGCGAACGTCAATCGATCCCCTAATCGCCGCGCCGGAGTGGCTTTGCGATACATGCCGGCCAGTTCGGTGTTTGAGCGCAATTTAAATCCGGTCGAAGGCAAAAGCGGTGTGCCGGTCAGTTTCGCGACGCGGCCGCTCTGGCTGTTGCGCGGGGTGGACCGTAGCGGCCGCAACGATTTCACGGTTGGCCATCCACCTGGCCAGCGCGGTAACTGATCATGCCCATAAAACCATACGACGTCAGCAATCTTTCAACGCGCTGGAACGATGACGAGGCAAAGGTCCGGGCGCGCATCTTGCCGCCGGGCGTCACGCCACCCGCAATTGTTACCGCTCAGCGCGGCATCGATTTTTTGCGAGGCTGGCTCGACGGCCGATTACCACCACCGCCCCTGGGTGAGACCCTGGACTTTCTACTGATCGAGGCCGACGAAGGCCGGGTCGTTTTTCAGGGCCGCCCCAGTTCGGCGCACTTTAATCCGCTGGCAACCGTACACGGCGGCTGGATGGCCGCTATGCTGGACTCGGCCCTCGGGTGTACCGTACATTCGGTGTTACCGGCGGGCAAGGCGTACACAACCGCCGAGCTGAAGGTGAACTTCGTCAGAGCCGTGACCCCTGCAGTAGGAATACTTCGTGCCGAGGGCAAAATCATTCATCAAGGCTCACGCATGGCAACCGCCGATGCTCGGCTGGTCGGACCAGACGGCAAACTTTATGGACACGGATCGACCACCTGCTTTATCTTCGATGCGGCGGTATCTGGTTGAAGTAGACGGCGTGCTGCGGGCGTCGGGTTCTTTCTCAGGTGCGACGTTTCGGGACCGTATTTTTTGCGGATATCGTAGGTTTTACGGACACTTTGCGCTTTACTGGCGCTACCAGCTTCACAGTCTTCGCGGGCACGACTGACTTCTCTGGCACCGTGCGCTTCGCCCGCGCGGATGCCGCCTTTTTGGTTGCCGCCGGCATATCAAACGCGGCGATCTCGATGCCAAACACGTCGGCCAACGCGGAGTCGTCGAGCAGCTTGCCCTTGCGCGGTGCCTTGGTCGTCTTAACCGGCAGTGCCACCGCCTGCGTCACAAGATCATTGGCATCCACCTTACGCAGCGTGAAAACGAGTTCGGGCCGCTCGTCCAGGCGTGCGCCCACGCTATAAAGTACGGCGGCGACGTGCTTGCACATCGTCGCCCAGTCCGGACAGGAGCAGTCAAGCGCAATGTCATTCGGCGACGGGAACAGTCCTGTCTTCGGCTGACAGATCCGTTGCATCACAGCCTTCGAGAGCCTGCCCTGCAACAGCTCCACCAGCGAGGCAATGGAACCAGTACATTCATTCGCAAGCGACTTCCAGTGCGTGTCGGGCACTGCGGCGATACCGATTTCAACCTTGTAGAGGCGGCTCCCGACAACCTGCGCCCGTACCTTGCCCGGCTCGATTTTGAGGTCAATGACCGATCCGTTGCGCACGTAGGTGCGGCCGCGCGGCAGACGATTCGCGTAGTCGCTGTACGCCTCCAAGTTGTCGCACCAGGCCTTACCCCAGAAGGTCTTGGCGATGCTCCGGCCTTCAATGACGACCGGCGACAAGTCCTTGCCGGCCTTCTTCGCTTTGGCGACCGTCTTCGCGGCCTGCGCCCGCCGCTTGGCGACCGTCACATACGGCTTCCAGTCTCCGTAACTCATACGCTTATGCTCCGATCGAGTGAATGTCGAGTTTGACGAGATCGACCAGCTCGGCATTGCTCAGCTCGGTGAGATTGATTTCTGCGCCACCTTCGAGCACATCCGTCACCAGTTGCTGCTTGGCGGCGATCAGCTTGTCAATCCGTTCCTCGATCGTGCCACGGCAAACGAATTTGTGCGCCAGCACGTTGCGATGCTGGCCAATGCGCCAGGCACGATCGGTCGCCTGATTTTCCACGGCAGGATTCCACCAGCGATCGAAGTGGATCACATGGGAGGCAGCCGTCAGGTTCAGCCCGGTTCCCCCAGCCTTGAGCGACAGGACAAAAAACGGCACCCGCTCGTCTTCCTGGAAGCGTTTGACCAGCTCGCGTCGCTTGCCCACCGGCGTGCCACCATGCAGCACCAATCCCTCGCACCCAAAGATGTTGCCCAGAAAAGCCGCCAATGGCGCGGTGGTCTCCCGGAACTGACTGAACACCAAAACTTTTTCCTGCTTGGCAGCAATCGTTTCCGCTATTTCGGCCAACCGAGCGAACTTGCCGCTGTCTTGCGGCTGCCAGGCACCATCGCCGAGCCACTGCGAAGGATGGTTGCAAATCTGCTTGAAGCGCATCAGGAAGGCCAGTACCAGCCCCTTGCGCTCGATACCCGCCGATTTTTCCAGCGCGGACTCCAGCTCCTTGACCGCGCGTTGGTAAAGGACGGCCTGGGCGGGATTAAGCGCGCACCAGGCGGTTATTTCCGTCTTGTCTGGCAGATCGTTGATGATACGTTTGTCGCTCTTCATACGTCGCAAGATGTACGGCTTGACGAGCGTACGCAGCGGACCGAAGTGTTGCTGGGCGGCCATGCCTTTCGTAAAACCGGCAAAGATCTTCTGCGACCCCAACAGGCCCGGATGCGTGAAATCGAACAGCGACCATAGATCGGTTAAACGATTCTCGACCGGCGTGCCGGTGAGCGCGATTCGCGCGTCGGCTTTAAGTTGCTTGACCGCCTTGGTCTGCTTGGCCGCCGGGTTCTTGAGCGCTTGAGCTTCGTCGGCCACCACTAACTGCCAGCGGGTTTGAATCAGGTTCGGTAATCGCATCAGCGTGCCGTAGCTGGTGATGACCAGATCCACGCCTGACAGCCGCCCGCCAGACTCGGCCGACAGCGTGCTCATCTCTTGCTGTGGCATTGCCGAAGGGTGTACCACGAGGCAGCGCAGAGTTGGCGTGAAGCGTTCGGCTTCCTGTTGCCAGTTGGCGAGCAACGAGGCCGGAGCGACCAGCAGGCTCGGTCGTCGTCGTTCGAGCGCGAGCAACAGCGCCAGCACCTGAATCGTTTTGCCGAGTCCCATATCGTCGGCCAGGCACGCACCCAGTCCCATTCGGGTCAGCAAATACAACCATTGCACACCGGCCTGTTGATAGGGGCGCAAAGTGGCCTTCAGTGCCGGGCCGGGCGTAACGACAGCCAGTCCTTCGGGGGCGCGCAATCCCTGCAGTTTTTCGGCCAACCAATCGCCGGCGACAATTTCCGACCAGTCGGGGTCGGCCGGCGTGACATCATCCAGTGCCGCGCCGGCCAGCAGGCGCATTGCTTGACCGAAGGGCAGCCCATCCGCCGCCGCGTCGCCGATGCTTTGAAAGCGGGCGATGAGACTCGCCAGCCGGTCGCGGTCTACCTCGACCCATTGGCCGCGAATCCACTGCAAGCCTTCGCTACTCGCCAGCAGCAACTGGATTTCGGCCGAAGTGAGCGGTTTGCCCTCCAACGTGACTTCCATATTGAAATCGAGCAGTGCGTCCATGCCCAGCAGCGACGGGTTCTTGGTACCCAGGTTGGCAGAAACCTTCGGTCTGGCCGGGCGATCCGAGCCCCAAGTTTTTGGCATACGCACCACAATGCCCGCAGCATCCAGCTTCGGCACATCACGCAGGAACCGAACCGCCTCGGGTATTTGCCATCGCAGGGGGTGGTAAAGCTCGCCTTCGGAAATCATCGCGGCCAGCCAATCGCAGGTTTCGGCGGCCTTTTGAACGGGCAAAAGCAGTGACAAAAGCTGAGCCTTTTTCTTGCCGCCGGAGAATTCCGCCAGCGCCTGGGACAGCGGCAGGTGCTGTGCCTTGCCGTGCGATGACAAGCGCGTCGTGTAGGTCGCGAGAAAGGCGAACGGGCAGTCCGGGTCTTTGCGATTTTCAGCGAGATTAAAATGCACGCGCCCGACCAGGTTCCAAGCCGGATGTTTCGACTTGAGAAACGCTTCGAGCGATTGACCGGAAGCGTTCAGTTCTGCCGCTACTGCCGACTCGATATTCGACCAAAGCGCGAGCAAGGTTTGCGGCCGCAGATACTCGGCGCCGGTCATCGGCGGCGCATCAAGGCAGAGGGTTTCGAGGGCCAGGATATCGGGCGCGCCGACCGCGATCGCACCGCCCACTGCACCGCCCACCGCAATGCCCACCGCACTGTCTGGCGGCGTGGCGGCCAGCGCTGTCACATAGCGCGCTGCGAAGTCTCGCCAAAAAGCCCAGAGCGGCGGCAGCGAAGTAGCGACTTCAGCCGCGCCCATCTGCAGCAGACCGTGTCCCGTGCTCAGGGCGAAGGCCGCTGTTAGTCGTTCGGCGAGCGCATCGGCGAGCGGCGGTGCGTCCTGCGCCACAACCAGTTGCAGTTGACCCTTTGGTGAGAGATGGAGCGTCCAGGTCATGGAATGGAAATGCGACGATTAAGAAATCGAACTGGCGAACCAGCACTTTGCCATCACTTCAAACTCAAATTACGTTTGAGTACCACGGGCTTGCCGCCAAGCCGGCGCTTGACCATCCAGGCGGCCAACGCCGAGTCGAGATAATCGGCATGACCCGGAAACCAGCGTTGTAACTCCGCAGCAAATGATCGGGCGACCGAATAGTCCCCGAGCACGACCCGCTCACGAACCTCGTGCGCCGACTTCATGACGGCCGCATGTTCCTCGATATGACAATCGGAGGGTGGGAACGCAGTGTCTCTCATCCACTGATCCTCCGCGCCAAAATGCGCTTGGGCGTGGGCAATAAAGTGATCGAGCGCCACCAGCAACTCGAAATCCGTCGCGCCTTGAAGGGCCGCCACCAGGTCGACAAATTCACGATGGGTCGCGTCCATTTCACCGAAACCCAACAAATAGTTGTCACTCCATGTGAAATCGCCAATATCTGATGAAGTTTTTAAATGCATTGTGCAAGTCCTTGCCAAGACTCAAATCTTTGACAGAAAAACTGGATTGATTGGCGGTTATTGCGAGCAGTCAGCGCGAATTCGCTTGGTCGGCGCAGATTGTACTGATGCTAGGCGCAAAAGTTAGGCCTATGATCAGTGAACGCGCAATTCGACGCGTCTATAGAGGAGGTGATGAGATGGACCTGATCATTCAATTGATTATTGGTGCGGTAGGCGGCAACGTGGGCGGGGCGCTGTTCAAGAACCTGAGCTTGGGAACGCTGGGTAACAGCCTGGCCGGTATCGTCGGCGGTGGCCTGGGCGGACAACTCATCGGCTCGGTACTCGGCGCGGGCGCGGCGGGTGGCATGGTCGCTAATCTCGTCGGCGGTGGCATCGGCGGTATCGTCATGATGGCGGTGGTTGCACTGATCAAGAACGCTATGGCCAAGAAACCGGCATAATCAAACATCGCAGGAGTTTGGCCAAGCGAGCGCCGATATTCAACGATCTCGAATATCGGTGCTCCCCGTCCATCGAGAACACGCTGAACTTTGCTCTCAGGACTAAGCATCATGGACCAAGCACTCGATTCACAGTTGGGCTTTGCGCCCGAATCGCAACAACCGATCCGCTACATTGACCGCACGCATGCTTGGTATGACGCACTCGGTTACGGTAATCCGTATCGCTACGCTCAATACCAAGATGTGCCGTTTAAAGCGCTCGCGAAACCCTTGGCTGAATCCAGCGTCGTACTGCTGACGACGGCGGCGCTATTTCAGCCCGACAAGGGCGATCAAACGGTCAGCGCGCCTTATAACGCAGCGGCCAAGTTTTACAAGGTATATTCGGGTGATACCGCGCTTGAGCACGATCTGCGCATCGCCCATGTCGGAATCCATCGTTCGCAGTTGCTTGATGACCAGAATTGCTGGTTTCCATTGGCCGCCCTGCGACGTGCGGTACAAGCGGGCCGCATCGGCGCACTGGCGCGTCGCTTTCACGGCATCCCTACCAATCGCAGCCAGCGTCACACGTTGGATATCGATTGTCCCGAGCTGTTGACGCTGTGCCGACAAGACCAGGTTGATGTAGCGGTACTGGTGCCGAATTGCCCGATCTGCCATCAGACCATGAGCCTGACTGCTCGCTATCTCGAGTCCAACGGAATTGCTACGGTGGTGATGGGTGCCGCCAAGGATATTGTCGAGCTTTGCGGGGTGCCGCGTTTTCTGTTCAGCGATGTACCCCTGGGCAGCGCTGCAGCATTACCCAATAATGTAAAGTCACAAAATGAGACGCTTGAATGGTCCTTGCGCTTGCTCGAGTCGGCGGTCGGTGCCCGTACTACCTTGCAGAATCCACAACGCTGGGGCGGTGCTGAAGATTGGCGACTCGACTATCTGAACCTGTCGCGACTCTCCGCCGAAGAAATAGCCGAGCGGCGCGCGGCCAATGACCACATCAAGTCTGTCGCGCAGGGTGTGCGTGATTCGACGATTACGCACGCACAGGTGCAAGCCTGACTGCCGACTGCGACTGCGACTGCGACTGCGACGCTTACTGATCATGTTGTCATCTGAATCGAGCCACTCAAACAATTTAAACGGTCCGACCGGCCCACCCGGCGCGCCAGGTCCGCTCGCCGGTGTACGAATACTGGATTTCACCCATTACCTGGCCGGGCCGTTCAGTACCTTTCAGCTCGCCCTGCAGGGCGCCGACGTACTGAAGATCGAGCCGATCGAGGGTGATGCAATGCGACTGTCGCCGATCGGCCGCGATTGGTCAGAGCGTCAACTTGCACCGGCGTGGATGGCCTCCAATGTCAACAAGCGCAGCATGACGCTG
>JANORY010000539.1:0-1408 GCA_031415535.1 Burkholderiales bacterium
GCGACGCCGACGATGGCGTAGATGAACACGAACACCAGTTGCGTACGGTAGTAGTCCGGAATAATAAATGGCGCAGCAACCAGGGCCAGCAACAAGGCACCATACCAACCGGCGGTGACCTTGTCTTTAAAGAGCTGCAGATCTTGGTCGTAGCGAGTTTTGAAGATGAAGCGCATAAGTTTTCTCGCCCCTTAGACTTTCTTGCGTCGCATTTCAGCGAACAAGCCCGACGGGCGAATGATCAACACAATCAACACCACAATATAGGGCGCAATATCCTTGAACCCTTCGGGTAGGAAGAACCCCGAAAACGACTCGACCAGTCCAATGATGAGTCCGCCGACAATGGCACCCGGAATACTGCCGAAGCCGCCGACCACTGCCGCCGGAAATGCCTTCAGACCAATAAAGCCCATATTGGCGTGAACAAAATGCGTCGGTGCCAGCAGCACGGCGGCAAACGCCGCGACGCCGGCGGAGATCGCCCAGATCAGGGTATTGATCCGACGTACGGGAATTCCCATGTAGTTGGCTGCCAACTGATTTTGGGAGGCGGCCTGCATCGCAATACCCATGCGGGTCTTCTTGAAGAAGAAGTAAAGACCCAGGCAGAGCAAGGCAGTCAGTAAAATTACCGCGATATGATCGGTCGAAATGGCGGCACCGCCAAAGTGCACAACGCCATCTGAATACGGCGCTTTCATCGCATAAGTGTCGGTACCCCAGCCGGGAACCATCGTCGCCACGCCACGCACGACATAGCCAATGCCGATTGTGACCATAACCGCTGAAAAAGTTGGCTGCCCAATAATGGGTCGCAACAAAAATCGGTCGAGCAGCGCACCAAACAGTGCCAACACGACAATCGCGAACAGCACCGCCAAAAAGAACGGCCATTGCCAGATTGATGCAAAGGTAAAGGCGACAAAGGCACCAAGCATCATGACGTCGCCCTGGGCGAAATTCACAACTTCGGTGGCCTTATAAATCAGCACAAAGCCGAGCGCGATCAGTGCGTAGATACACCCGATCGCGACGCCTGCAAAGAAAAGCTGCAGGACATCCAAGGCGGTCTCCTCAAATAATTTTAGTAAAGCGCGAGCGTTAACCGCTGTTAAAACTCAAGCATTTCGGAGTCTAGCATTAGCGGCGCGCCCACCCCCCACTTGCGTGAACTGCCGTTGTGCTATTTTCCTGACAGTCCCATGGAACGCGTGATCAACTCTTTCATAATCTCATTGGTACCACCGTAGATTCGTTGCACCCGCGCATCAGCATAGGCCCGTGCGATTGGATACTCCCACATGTATCCGTAGCCGCCAAACAGTTGCACACATTCGTCGATCACCTTGCATTGCAAATCGCTGCACCAGTACTTGGCCATACTGGCGGTCGCGGTGTCCAGCTT
>JANORY010000540.1:0-1126 GCA_031415535.1 Burkholderiales bacterium
GGCCGCCGGAAAACCGTAGAGTTGCGAAGACCCGTCGGTCGGCATCCAGAAAAATGAAAAGTGGCGATACCCGGTCAGCAACTGATCCCATCTCTCGCGCAGTTCGTCGGTCGGCATGAAGACGATCCGTTCGTGCAGATGATATGCAGGTGCGAGCCGGATGTTGAGTTCAGTCATGACGCCCATCATGCCGATTGAGCATTGCGCGGCAGCCATCTCGTCAGGAGTTTTGTCGAGTGAAAGTTCCCGGACATTGCCGTCGGCATCGACGAGACGGCAGCCGGGCATGACGGAGGAGAAGCTGCCGAAAGTTAGGCCTGACCCATGCGTGGACGTAGCTATGGCACCCGCGATCGTCTGGGCGTCGATGTCGCCCTGATTTTTCAGCGCCAGTCCGGCCTCCCAAAGCGGCGTTGCCAATTCCGCAATCGTGGTATGTGCCCTGACGGTTGCTGTCTGCGCCTTTCTGTCTATGGCGACAATTCCAGTCAGCCCGCTTGTGTCAAGCAACATGCCATCGGTGCAGGCGACGGCGGTAAAGGAATGGCCTGCCCCCGGCGTCCTGAGGCGAAGTCCGGACCGCGATGCATCGACGATTGCCGAAGCGACATCTTGTTCGCTCGACGCTTTGACGATACGCGCCGGCACGCAGCTTTGATTGCCGACCCAATTTGTCCATGCATGGGCCTGCCGATGGAAACCGTTAATACTCTTGGTCACGCGTGGACCTTACCTGCACGGCACAGAAGACTTCGCCAATAGGTCCGGCCTCGGCCGGGAAACGGCATTTGAGTTCATCCTGACACTTGCGTCTACCTGTAAACCGACATTCCCCAAGCGGCGGGCCGTTTTGTGCAATGTTGACGCTGTTTCAGTTCGGGGCTGTAAGTTTTCGTAAGGTTGTTCATCGTATGACCTTTCCGCGCACTGCCAACTCGAAGTTTGGCGATTTGCGTTTTCTGCCGGTGACCTGAACGGAAACAAAAAACAAGCCGGGGGCTTGTTTTTCCGTTCAGCCAGGGCGGTGCGGGGCGACCGTGCCCAGTGAGCCAACGCAAGTGCCGCGCCTGACTGGGCTGGTGCGAACGCACCTGCCCGGGGCAGGCAGGTGCGGCACGAGACGCTT
>JANORY010000541.1:0-1661 GCA_031415535.1 Burkholderiales bacterium
CAGCCTCCTGAAAGGGCGACGGAAAAAACGCGCTGGCGGCGTGGCTCAGGTGGTGCTCGGAAAACAGCAGCCGGGCGCTCCAATCGACCGAATCGCCGAATTGCTCGCTAATGGCGTCCGTCAACATGCGCTTCTGAAACAACTTGTCCTTGAGCCAGATCGGCAAGGAGGCCGCAAAAGAGCCAAAACCCTTGGGCGCAAAGGCCAGATAGGTTTCAAGAAGCCGTTCGAATTTCAGGAAGGGCTTGTCGTAGAAGACGATATGGTCCAAGTCCTTCGGCGAACAAGCGCCGGCTTGCAGGCAATAGGCAATTGCGTTAACCGGAAAACGCTGGTCGTGTTTCTTGCGGGAGAACCGCTCCTCTTGTGCGGCCGCAACGATTTTGCCGTCGCTCACCAGGCAGGCCGCCGAATCGTGATAGTAGGCGGAGATCCCGAGGATGTTCATTGCCTAGAACAACGTGTATATAAAAGGGGCAATGACCGAGCCCTGCGCGAGGATGAGCAAGCCGCCGAGGGTCACCATGATGATAATAATCGGCAGCATCCACAGCTTCTTGCGCGCTCGAAGAAACTGCCACATTTCGACCACAAATTGCATGATTTCAAACCTAAAACTGGTTCTTGAAGGAATCCGGCGCGGGGCCCGGCGGCGCACGATCAATCCAGTAAGAATTGACCGAGCGTTTGCGTAGCCGCAGCGCATCGCGACCCGCTAGTCGAGTAACGATAGAGACCGGAGTGATGACGACGAAAAAAATGACGCCGAGCACAATTGGGCTGACAATTTTGCCGAGCAACAAACCGAACTTGAACCAGGCTCGGTTCAGTGGCTCGAGCACCGCAGGCTTGAAGATGCCGGCTGCGGCCACTGCTAGCGCCGCTGCGCCAAGCGCTGCATTCAAGGTAGATGCCCAGCCTTTGTAGAGGCCGTAAGCGAGCGCTAGCGCGAATACGCCGGTGAAAAGGCTTGCAAAGCTTCTGACCGAGGGCAACCTGATATCCTGAAGCTGATTTGAGTCCATGGGTACACGCCGTTGGTATTGTTAAATAATAACAAATGCCGAAGTCAAGACAGTGTCGGCAATCGAGCGTTCTACGTCGCCAGACTTTACGTGGGCTCAGGAGGATCGTTCATCGGCCCGGTGTCGATTATGAATCAGACTCCGATACAGGCCTTCGTACTGCTGGACCACGGCGGCGATGCTATACACAGCGCGTACCCGTCGTCCAGCGGCCCGAGCAATGGCCTGCGCGCATTCGGGCTCTTGGGCGAAGCGCTTCATTTCATTGTACAGACGCGCCTGGTCACCAATCGGAACCAGCACCCCGGCCGCACCGCCGTCGAGCACTTCACGGTTCGGCCCAATGTCGTTGGCTATACAAGGCAGGTTATGGGCCATAGCCTCGAGCAAGGCATTGGATAATCCTTCAGCCCGCGACGGCAGTACAAAACAGTCGGCCCAGTCCAACCATGCCTCCGGCGCCTGCTCGCCCGGCAGTTTGATTCTGCCCTGGTGGCGTGTCTGACTGGCGAGTCGGCGGGTCGCCTCCAACAGGTCGCCACCACCCACCAGGGCGAGTTCGATGTCACTTTGCTCGTCCGCAAGTTGCTCAAACGCTTTGATCAAGGTCGCGACATCACGGTTGATGTTGGTCGA
>JANORY010000542.1:0-7980 GCA_031415535.1 Burkholderiales bacterium
CGCCAAGAACTCCACGGGCTAAAGACTTCGCAGTCTTTGGCCCGTTTGTTATTGGTACCTGATTCTCTGTTGGTACCGGGTTTTCTACTGGCACCGGGTTTTTCGTCTTTGTAGCGCACTCTGTGTGCCAGCGCACAGACCGTGCCCCGGGCTCGCCGCTAAGCTCGACGCATGTTCCAGTCCCCGAATCGAATCGCGTCCCTCAGTTTTCAGATCGTCCGGGCCTGATGGATAGCGCGCTGATCAGCCTGCTCGGTGCATTCCTGTTGTCGATCATCGGCCTGTTTGCTTTTATCTGGTCGCTGCGCCAGGGTTTGCTGGTCGAGAACCCGCGGGGTGCGTCGGTTATTTTCGAGCGCGGTGAGATCGGCCAGGTCGATGACCCAGCGCTCACGCCGCAGGTACAGACATCGATGCAGAAGGCCGTCACACCTCGTGGCGACCCGGTGGTTGCAGCCGACCTCACCGAAGTGTCCGACCGGATTGCGGCCGATCAATCGAGCGCCTTCCCGGTCTTCATGTTCCTGGCCTTCGCCTGCTTCTGGCTGTTGATCGGCTCGCTGGCCGGGCTGGTGGCATCGATCAAGCTGCACGAGCCCGACTGGCTGGTCAACGACGCCTGGCTGAGCTTCGGGCGCATCCGCACCGTGCACCTGAACGCTGTCATTTACGGCTGGTCCACCAATGGCGCGCTCGGCATCATTATCTGGTTGCTGCCGCGCTTGCTCCGGACTCAGCTTTACGGGGCGATATGGGCCATGCTCGGCGGCACCTTGATCAATGTTGGCGTGGCCGCTGGCGTCGGCGCGATCGCGATTGGCTGGACCGACGGGATGGAGTACCTTGAGATCCCGTGGCAGATTGGCATCTTCCTGGTACTCGGCTTTGTGTTGATTATCGCCAGCGTGTTGTTCACGCTGGTCAACCGCAGGGTCGAACATCTGTATGTCAGTGTCTGGTACTTCGTGGCCGCGCTGCTGTGGATCGCCCTGCTCTACATCGTCGGAAAATTGCCCGGCGTTCACACCGGCGTGCAACAGGCAACCACCAACTGGTGGTATGGCCATAATGCGCTCGGCCTGTGGTTTACACCGGTCGCGGTCGGCGCGATTTATTACTTTCTGCCCAAAATCATCGGCCGTCCGGTGCGCTCTTACAACCTCTCGCTGCTCGGCTTCTGGACGCTGGCATTCTTCTACGGCCAGGTCGGTGGCCACCATCTGATCGGCGGGCCGGTGCCGGGCTGGTTGACGACGCTGTCGATCGTTCAAAGCATGATGATGATCATCCCGGTGCTGGCGTTCACGATCAACCAGGCCGGTACGATGCAAGGGCAAATGCACCTGGCGCGTTACTCGCCGACCTTGCGTTTCATGATGTTTGGCGGGCTGGGGTACCTGGCCTCATCGGTGCAAGGCTCGCTTGAGTCTCTGCGTAGCATCAACACCATCACTCACTTCACTCATTTCACCGTGGCGCATGCGCACTTGGGCATGTACGCTTTTGTGTCGATGGTGTTGTTCGGCGCCATCTACTTCATGTTGCCACGGGTACTGAACTGGGAGTGGCCTTACCCGAAATTGATCACCCTGCATTTCTGGCTGGTGTCGCTGGGCATCGCCATCTACTTCGTGGGCTTGAGCATCGGCGGCTGGCTGCAAGGACAGGCCATGCTCGACGCCACGCGACCGTTCATGGAATCGGTGGCGGTTACCCTGCCGTATCTGCAATCGCGCAGCGTCGGCGGCGCACTCATGACCCTTGGGCACTTCGTCTTCGTCGGCCACTTCATGGCGATGGCGTTGCGTTTCGGCCCGCAGCGCGCCGGTGCTGCGCTGTTCTGGCAGCAGAAAGCGGCCTGAGCCATGGATGGCGATTTCAAGCTGGTGGCCGGTGCAATGGTCTCGCTCGGCATCGCCACAGCGGCACTGGTGGTATTGCCTTATGTGCAGGTCAAGGACATCGTGCCGCCGCCACAGCTCAAACCTTACACCGACCAGCAGGCTCGCGGCCGCGCGGTATACATTGCCAACG
Organism: Burkholderiales bacterium; assembly: GCA_031415535.1. Taxonomy (GTDB): domain Bacteria; phylum Pseudomonadota; class Gammaproteobacteria; order Burkholderiales; family Burkholderiaceae_E; genus JANLTP01. The sequence goes on from JANORY010000542.1 coordinate 2,035, forward strand.
GTTGTGTCTATTGCCACAGCCAGCAGCCGCGCGATCGCAAGGCCGGGCCTGACTCCGCACGTGGCTGGGGCCGACCGTCGGTTGCGGCGGACTATTCCTTCGACCGACCGCATCTACTGGGCTCAATGCGCACCGGCCCCGACCTCTTTAACATCGGTGCACGCCAGCCGAGCCGCGACTGGCATCTTGGCCATCTGTATCAGCCTCGCGCCTACACGCCGGGGTCTATCATGCCGGCCTATCCGTTCTTGTTCAGGGTCAAGCTGGCCGCCGACGAAGGCGAGCAAATCGTGGTTTTGCCACCTGGCGCAGCGCCCTCGGGCAGGGTGGTGGTGGCCTCGCCAGACGCACTCGATCTCGTCAAGTACCTGCAGGCCCTGGATCACACCTACCCGGTGTTACCGGCTCTGCCAAAACCTTGACCATCATGCAAAAGGACCCCTCCTCCGATGCCGATGCGCACTCAAAATCGCACCCGGCAGAAAATCAAACTTCGCATCCAACATCCCCTCCAAAATCCCCTCCAACATCGCATCAGACATCACATCAGCGCGAGCATGTTGATCCAACGGAACGCAGCCAGCCGATCCCGCTACTGGCCGCCGCAGCGATGTTGGCGATGCTGGCATTCGGTGCCGGCTACATCTTTATTTCCGACGCCCCCGGCGCGCCCGAATTAGGCGACCGCCGCACGCTTGCGGACCTGCGCCCCAGCACGGCCAATAGCAGTGGCGTGGTCGATGGCAAACAGCTCTACGTTGCGAATTGCGTAGCTTGCCATCAATCCAGCGGCAAGGGCCTTGCGGGTGTGTTCCCACCACTCGATGGTTCGGAGTGGGTAGTGGGCGATGAACGGATCGTCGCCAACATCTTGCTGCATGGCATCGACGGCGAAATCAGTGTGGCAGGCACACTTTACAAGGGCAACATGCCGCCATTCAAGCAACTCAGTGACGCCGAGCTGGCAGCGGTGGCCAGCTATATGCGCAGCCAGTGGTCGAACAAGGCTGCGGCGCTGAAGCCCGATCTATTCGAGCGTGAACGCAAGGCCAGTACGCGTACTACGCCCTACGCCGGTGGTGCCGAGTTGAAGTCACTCGGTGCCAAGGCGCCGTAGCAGCCAAACGTAATCGCACGATGCTGCGCACCGTCATCACCACCTTGGTTCTGAGCTTGCTGGCTGCGGCCAGCGCTTGGTGGCTGACCGAAGGCTTCCAGGTCTGGACCGCCGAGGGCGCGCGACGCCTTGCGGTCAAGAACCATCCGGTCGCAGCGCCGGCCGCCAGACTCGAAGGGCCTGGCCTGACCGGACAGGATCTGCGCGCTGTGCTGGCCGAGCCAGGTTCGGTCACTCTTGTATCGTTCATCTACACCCGGTGCGACAGTATCTGCCTGACTCTGGGCAGCAGTTTCCAGCAATTGCAGCGGACCATCGAAGCGCAGCAGCTCAAAGGCGTGAGGCTGCTGTCGATCAGCTTCGATCCAGCGTATGACAACACAGCACGTCTGCAACAGTACGCATTGCGATGGGCCGCCGACCCGCGCCACTGGCGCTTCGCGACAGTGCCCGATCAACGCGAATTGCGACGACTATTGAGCGAGTTCAAGGTGGTGGTCGTTGCCGATGGCCTCGGCGGATACGAACACAACGCCGCGTTGATGGTCATCGACCAGCATGGCCGGCTGGTTCACATCTTCGACGAAACTGAACTGGACGCCGCGCTCGCGTACGCACACTCGTATGCAATTTCGTATGCGCGCGCACTAGCGCCCGCGCTCGAATGATGCGTTACCCAAGTTTGATCATGCCGTACCGCTGGAGGCGAATGGTTACTGCCTTTGAACCGGTTCTGGGAATCATCTTTTTGGGTGTGCTGATGTTCCCGCCGGTGCGACGGGCCAGTGAATCCAGCATGACCGCACACATGCTGGTGCAGTACAGCGGTGTGCTGCTGGCCGGTGCCTTGCTTGCCAGCGCTCTATGTGCCGACGGCACGCCGCGCCGATGGTTGGCAGCGTTGCAGCGTTGGAACGAGTTGGGCATCGCCGGCCTGTTCGGCAGTGCCTTGACGCTGGCGGTGCTCATGCTGCCGCGGGTACTCGATCTGGCGCTGGCCGACTGGCGAATCGAGAGTTTGAAACTGATCGCACTGCTGTTGACCGGTGCCGCCCTGCGCTTGTCATGGCAACGCGCGGGCACAGTTGTCCAAGCGTTCTTTCTCGGCAACGTGCTGCCCATGACGGCGGTGGTCGGTACACTGTATCAAGAGTCGACGACGCGATTGTGCAATGCCTATCTGCTCGATGACCAACGCTTGCTCGGCCAAGCGCTGGTGTGGATCGCGCTTGCGGTCGCAGCGGCTTGGCTGCTAAGTCTGGCTTGGTCGCAGCGCGGCGCAGTGGCGCGCGAACCGTAACCGCCATTGCGCTCGCGCGATGCGATAAGATCCAGCAATCTCCAATACAGCCCAAAGCAATGTAGTCCGCTTGCGAAGGAATTTGTTATGCCAAGCACTGCCAAGAACACGCGCGCGACCGTCATTCCTTGCCTTCGTTATCGCGACGCACCCCGGGCGATCGAATGGCTCTGTTCGGTGTTCGGCTTCGAAAAGCAACTGGTGGTGCCGAACGATGATGGCAGCATTGCGCACGCGCAGCTCAGTTTCGGCAACGGCATGATCATGCTTGGCTCCGTCACAGAGGCGACGAGTGAATACGGCCAACTCATCGCACAACCCGACGCAATGCGCGGCCAGGAAACACAAAGTCCTTATCTGATCGTTACGGACGCTGACGAGGTCTACCGGCGCGCAAAAGCGGCCGGCGCCGAAATGGAAATCGAGATCAAGGACGAAGATTATGGCGGTCGCGGTTTTAGCTGCCGCGACCTTGAAGGCCATCTTTGGAACGTCGGAACCTACGATCCCTGGTCATAATTTTTTGGAGACCGCCATGCCACAGCGCGGACCCGTATTTGCAAGCAACGTCAAGCCGCCACCGTTTCGTGCCGACCATGTCGGCAGTCTGCTGCGCCCGGCGACACTGCGCGAGGCGCGTACAGCGTTCAAGGCAGGGACCTTGTCTGCCGATCAATTAAGTACCGTCGAAGATCAGCAGATCATCGCGGCGATTGCTCGACAGCGCTCGGTCGGGCTGAAATCGATCACCGACGGTGAAATGCGTCGCGACTGGTGGCATCTGGACTTCTTGGCCGGTCTGGACGGTATTCAACTGCGCGATTCGCAGGCGATGAACTTCAAGGCCGAGGAAGAGATACCACCCACCCCCTATGTCAGTGGCCGAATCCGCTTGAGCAAACCACATATGCTCACGCATTTCGAATTCCTGAATTCGCAGCTTGGCCGCTCGGAAGGCATTTTGGCCAAATACACACTGCCCTCACCAGCCATGGCACATTTGCGCGGCGGCAGCAGGTCGATCCCGACGCAGTTTTATCCCGACCACAGTGAGTACTGGGCGGATCTGGGTGCGGCCTACCGGCAAGCTATTGCCGACTTGTACGCGGCCGGCTGCCGTTATCTGCAGATCGACGACGTGACGTTCTCATACCTGGCCGATGACAAGGTGCAGGCGATGATTCGCGCCAATGGTGATGATCCGGCAACGCTGCACAAAACCTATGCCGATGCCGTCAACCTGGCCGTACGCGATCGGCCGGCCGACATGACCGTGACCATGCATACCTGTCGCGGAAACTTCAAGTCGACCTGGGTCAGCGAGTCACCGTACGAGGCTGCCATCATGCAATCCATGTTCTCGACCAATGTCGATGCCTATTTCATGGAATTTGACTCCGAGCGCGCCGGTAGCTTTGATGTGCTGCGATTGTTGCCGCCGAACAAGCAGGTGGTGCTGGGTCTGGTCACCACTAAGGTCGGTGCGCTCGAAACCCGCGACACGATTTTGAGACGGATCGATCTGGCCGCGCAGACGGTGCCCCTTGCGCGACTTGCTCTGTCGCCGCAGTGCGGTTTTTCGTCGACCCACCACGGCAATCGGCTCTCAGAGGACGATCAATGGCGCAAGCTCGAATTGATTGTCGGCATCGCGCACGAGGTCTGGGGCGACGCTTAGCGCCTACCCGCAGGCGCCGATGTGCCCACAAGCGGTACAGAACTCACAACCGTCTTTCTTGATCAGTGCGCGGTTGCCGCATTCGCCACAGCGCCGACCGGCCATGATCGACATTCCGGCGCTGGTACCAGGCCCGGTTTCAGCTTGTGGCACATCGAGAATGCCGACTTCGGCGATCGGGTAGCCCGGCTCGTCCAGCAGGCCGAGCATCGCGTATCGGTGCAGGGTCAGGCGCGCAATATAGGCCACGGTCGAGGGCCAGAGCTGCGACTTTTCGCTGCCGGGCACGCGCGCCAGAAAGGCACCACCGACTTCACTATAGCTCAGTAACTTGCGCAGTTTCATGCCGATCCAGGCAACATCCATGACCCGCATATCGAGGCTCAGTAATTTGCAGAGGCCATCCAATACTCGTGGATATTCGCCCGACAACCACAGTGAATACGGGCGACGCTGGCCACCCGGCATGACCAACTCCTTCAGAAACAGCACAAAATCGTCGCCGGTGTTGGGATTCAATACATCGACCGTCCAACTGAGCGTGCCGTCTGTGCCTGCCTTTGGCTCGCGCGCCGAAAACAAGGCGTCGACGACCGGTGTGCCGGCGGTCGCATCGGCATTGAAGGCACCGAGTTCCTCGCAGCGATAGCGGACCAGTTTGGCGAAGCCAGCGACCAGGCTCGGCACGAGCACTTTCTGGCCGGAGGGTGGCATCGGCAACTCGAAATGATCGTCGCCGCTGGCCTTCTCGAGCGCCGCCAGTTTGCGGTCCAGCCACTTGCGGTCCTCGGCCCGCATATCCATCGACAAGGTTTTCGCCACCGCGCCCAGGCCGCGCGGCTGTTCGCTGCCATTGACCCAGACCTCGAACGGATAGGCACCTGCCTCATTTTCGGTCTGACCGATGAAGATCGCAAAATCGCCCAAGGGATGCTCGACGGTATAAGTCCAGGCCGGGTTGCCGTTCGGCAAAACCGGCCGACCCGGCCAGCGCAGGCTCGCCAGCGGTGGGCTGGGGGCGCGATCAAGCACCAGACGCCGATCGGCATCCGAAAAATCGAAGTCCTCCTTGAGCCCTACCTTACCCGTCCTGGCGTTGCCCGGTACGGTTTCAAGCACCGAGCCCAAGACTGAATTGGGTCGATACGTCGTGATGCCCTTGAGTCCGGCGCGCCAGGCAGCGAGGTAAAGTTGTTCGAACTCGGCGAACGGATAGTCTTCCGGCACATTGACGGTCTTGCTGATCGCCGTATCAACGAACGGTTGCACCGCAGCGCTCATGCGCATGTGATCGAGCGCGGACATCTCGAGCGCCGTCACAAAATACGACGGCAAGACCGGCGAATCCTGGTTGCCTGCATACAGATGACGGTACTGACGATAGGCGGAATCCTCGACCCGATAAGTGCGCGTACTGTCGTCCGGCATACGCTTTTTGCGCAGATAAAACCAGGCAAACGGTGGTTCGATACCGTTCGAGGTGTTATCGGCAAAGGCCAGTGAAATGGTGCCGGTCGGTGCAATTGCCAGCAGATGGCTGTTGCGGATTCCATTGTTCCGAATGTCGTTTTGCAGCCGCTCGGGCAGACGCGATGCGAAGGTCGGCGGTGCCAGATAAGGCTCGATGTTGAGCGCCGGAAAGGCACCCTTCTCACGCGCCAATTCGATCGACGCTGCATAGGCGGCGTCGCGCAAATCGCGGGCCATGTTGGCCGCCAGGTCACGGCCGGCCTGCGAATCGTAACGCACGCCAAGCATGATCAGGCAGTCGCCCAAACCGGTAAATCCCAAGCCGATACGGCGCTTGGCCAAGGCTTCGGCTTGTTGTTGCGCCAGCGGCCAGGCGGTCGC
>JANORY010000543.1:0-1559 GCA_031415535.1 Burkholderiales bacterium
TCAACTTCGAGCCACAAACCCACAAAGAAGAACCGGGCAAACGCAATCGACCTGCGCTGGTCATTCAGACCGACCTGTTGAACACCAACGGACACCCAACCACCATCGTGGTGATGGGTACAACCAATGTGAAGCGAGATAAAGACTACTTTCCTATTCGCGTTGCCTTGGTCAATCAGCCCGGATTGGTAGACGAAACGGACTTGCTCATTGATCAAATCCGCGCCATTTCAAATAGACGATTCATGGGGACTCAGCCGCTAGCGACGCTGAGCACGAACCATCTCAAACGAGTTGAACACGCACTCAAGCTGCTAGTTGGGCGCTGACGGAATTTTCGGCGGTTCCTGCTTGGATCCCCCAAACCTGTCGCATCAAAACAGACGCGTCCAAGTTAACTTCGCGGCGCTAATCAGCGAACACTTCTGTGCGGCGCGCAGGACGCCGGACTCTTATGGCAAATAACCAGTTTCTTCGTTAACGCGAAGCTTCGCATAAGCGATGCAGATGCCGATGCTGCCGCAAACAGAGGGCGACGCGCCCCGCTACGTGACGCCTGCCTTCATAGCGGGCCGCGCGTGCCTTGATCCTGGACGGTCGCAGCCAGATCGACCGCTTGGTACGCTCTTGGTTGAGAGATGGCGGTTTCGATGCGAAAGTCATTATGGAAATCGGGAATTTCGATGCCATTCACAATTTGGTCGCGGTCGGACTCGGGGTCAGCATCCTGCCACCGGAAGTGGTCAAGGGCACCGTCGTGGCGGGCGGCGTCATCACACGAGCTTTGAGGCCAACGCTGATCCGCATGACCGCCATCGTGCAACGCAAGGACAAGCCCGATGACGCCGCTTTGCGTGTCGTGCGCAAGGCCTTGATGAAATCCGCAACGCGGTGATCGATGGCGTCGACGCCATCAATGGGACACGGGCCGGAACGATTCATGAGCCAGAAGAATCCACAAGCCAGAGGCGCGGTGCGACATGGCCTCATTGCTGTAATGATGCATGCGAAGGATCGGCCTCAGGCCAGGTGCGTTCTGCGGTCAGTTAGGCACGAACGCAAAATCGTATCAAAATACGGATGAAATCAATCGCTTATCCATCGGAAACCAAAATGAGTCACTCGTCAATGTTGAAAGCCAGACGGCAGAATCAAAAAACCAGGAAACTGCTCGATGCCGCAGCCAAAAAAGCCAAGCGGCTGGCGAAGCAGGCATTGGCGGGGCCGGCCGCGAAGTAACGCATTGCATTCACCGGAAGCTGTGCCCCCCGGGACCGTGACAATGTTTTGATTCAAAGTTTCTCGACGCTCGGCATCGTCTGCCTGCGCATGGCCAACAGGAAGTTGTCCAGCGGGTCAGGCGAGGTATCCACGTATGGTAGCTGGTCCAGCATGCCCGCCAGCAATCTAATGACCCTCATCATGGATAGAGTCAGGGAACCTATAGGCTCTTTTGTTACTTGAACCAATCGGTTTCAGGTGCTAATCTGGTCAGGAAGACTAGATTTAGGAGTTGCTTATGGAAAAGACATCAAAGCCACGCCCAACGCTCCAGCCGG
>JANORY010000544.1:0-9751 GCA_031415535.1 Burkholderiales bacterium
GCTCAGCTCCTCGCTGCTGGAGTTGGCGACGATCGATGATCCCTACAACAAGAGTCTGGTCAGCGACAATGCGCGGATTCGTTTCTTGAACGCTGCAGTGAATGCGCAAAACGTCGACGTCTACCTCACTGCGGGGACGACCGATCTGAATAGTGTCACGCCAATTCTGTCCGGGATCAGCTACAAAGCCGCAAATCCGCCCAGTGGTGCCAACTCAATTGATCTGGAGGCCGGTACTTACCAGATTCGAGTGACAGCGGCAGGCACCAAGTCACCTATTTTCAGCTCAATAGTTACCCTGGCGAAAAACGTCGATTGGCTTTTGATCGCTCTTCCGGAGAAGCCCTCGTCAATCCTGATTCCCAATGACATTCGTGTGTTGTTGGTTCGTTCTGACGACACACCGGATGCGACTGATGAAATGGTAACGAATTGACGAAAGCCTGAAGCAATAATGGATAAATAAGGCTAAATCCAATAACTCGGCGCGTTGTAAAACTGATCAACTTTCCGCCCGTATTCCGGGGTCCACTTGAAATCCTTGTCGCGCTCAAGCACGGGCGCGCCCTCAAACTGTTCTTCGGTCAAGTTGACGACATAGCCGCCTTGATTGGTGTCATATTTCAGGGTGCTCCAGGGTAGCGGATGGAAATCCTCGCCGATGCCGAGAAAACCACCGAATGACATGAGCGCGTAAATGATGCGACCGCTAACTTTGTCGATCATCACGTCCTCGACCGAGCCGAGTTTATCGCCCGAAGGGTTGTATACGTTAGTGCCCTGGACCTTGTCTGCGGCGATCAGTGTGCCGCTGGTAATTGTCGTTACGTTTTCCATTTAAATTTCCTCAGGTGGTTGATGGGGTCACGTGGCTTCGCATTTACGCCAAGCTTCCTCTCGGCACGCAAGCCCGATGCCCGGCCAGATGTGCGTCGCGATCTCGCCTTTGCCAGCCGGTTTCGAGGAAGCCAGGTAGGACAAATCTTTCAATCCGTCGAGATTGCGTCTGACGCTAAAGTGTTCGTGCCACCGATGGTTGATTGCCTGCAATTCGATCATCCTGATCGGTCACTGATGGTGCTCGCCGTTGCGACACCCGAATGGAGAAAATTTGTGAAAAGAATGACTTGTGAAATTCGCTTGCAGTATCTGTGTCATGAGCGCAGCACCTTCATCTTGAACGTCCAGCCGACCAGAACTTCCCAACAACGAGTTCTGAACGAGCGCTTGAATGTAGCCGGCCTGTGTTCCGAGTCTACCCAGTACATCGATGCGGAAGGTACGCGTTTCGTTCGTTTTCAGGCAGAAGGCGATGTGAGAATCGTCAGCCAGTTCACGGTGGATATCGAGCATGTGCATATTGCCCGGCATCTGTTGCAAGAACGTACACCGCAGGAAATGCCGATGAATGTCATGAAATATGTTCTGCCGAGTCGATACTGCGAATCCGACAAGATGCTCGACTTCGCGCGGCAACAGTTTGGTCACATGAGCCCGGGCTACGATCGGATTGAACAGCTCGCGAATTGGGTACAGCACAACATCGCTTTCGAACCGGGGTCCACCAACTCGCTGAGTTCGGCCTTGGATATTTTGAATAATCGTCGCGGGGTGTGCCGCGACTTTGCGCATTTGATGATCTCGCTGTGCCGCGCATTGAATGTACCGGCGCGCTTTGTGACAGGGATGGACTATGGTGCCGATCCAGCGCTCGGACCTTTGGACTTCCATGCTTACGTTGAGGTGTATCTCGGCGATCGCTGGTTTATCCTCGATCCGACGGGCATATCAACACCGACCGGCCTGGTGCGATTGGGTACCGGCCGAGATGCCGCTGACGTCGCCTTTGCGACGATTTTCGGATCGGTCGTCAGCTTTGCACCCTTCGCAGACATTTTTGCCGTTGAGGACGAGCATGCAGGGCTGACGGCACCGGTACATACCAGCCTGCCGATTTCAACTTCCGGCTCGCTGACTCAGCAACCGGTATTGCAGCAGCAGAATTATGTGCTCGCGTGATCCGCGCTCAAGAAAAAAGCCCCGCAAGCAGGGCTTAAAAGAGGAGGGAGACACAGACCTTGCTGGACCCGACGCACTTGATCTGGACCAGCAAATGAATTGTGCGCGCTTAACTCGGGATGTTCTGTGCGATGAAGTGCCGAACGCGAGTAGGACACGATCCCGTCGCCACAACCGGGCTGACCGTTTGTGTGCACGTGCAGGGTCTGCACGCTATGTGCGTCATCGCACCGACGCGAACAATTTCTCGTCCTATGCTGGTAACCAGTTAGTCAGTTCACCTCAATCTTGCTCGAAAGGCAAAAAATGAAAACTTCAAAAACTCTGTTGTCAATGCTTGCGGCCCTTGTTCTCGCCACTGCCATGGGCTGTGCTTCCACCGCAACCAGCGAAAGCACCGGCGAATTTGTTGATGACAGTCTCATCACCACCAAAGTAAAAACAGCCATTTTTCAGGAACCCAACCTGAAAGTTGCCGAGATCAATGTCGAGACCTTTAAAGGTGTCGTTCAGTTAAGTGGCTTTGTCAGCAACAAGGCCGCCAAGGATCAAGCGGTAACTTTGGCTCGTGGCGTCGGTGGCGTGAAGTCCGTCAAGGACGACATGCGACTCAAATAGGCTCCGCAAGGCAGCAACTTCAAGACCAGGGCAAGGCCGCAAGTCTTGCCTGATTAATTTGTACTGAGGATCCTCTGATGAGCAAGAAGATTTCGCCCGTTCCGTCCAGCGCCAAGAGTCTGGCGCAAGAGCATCGTGATTTCACCAGCGAAGGCTCGCCGCCACCCGGAAAGGTTGCCACGGCGGCAGCGAGTACGGCCGATACACCCGCGGATACAGCGGTGGGTCCGCAGACGGTTTCGGCAGGCAAAGATCTGAATGCAAAGAAGGATGCGCTGTCGCCCTCCCTGGCTGGACCACGCGAGTTCCTGACGACCAATCAGGGACTCAGGTTGCAAGACAATCACAACTCGCTGAAAGCTGGACCACGCGGTCCGACTTTGCTCGAGGATTTCATCTTGCGCGAGAAAATCACGCATTTTGATCACGAGCGCATCCCGGAAAGAGTTGTGCATGCGCGCGGTGCCGGCGCGCATGGCTATTTCGAGGTTTACGAATCGATGGAGGAACTAACCTGCGCCGGATTTTTGAGCAACCCCGAACTTAAGACGCCGGTATTTGTTCGTTTCTCAACCGTCGCCGGTTCCCGCGGCTCTGCGGATACGGTGCGCGATGCGCGCGGTTTTGCCGTGAAGTTTTATACCCAGGAAGGCAATTACGATCTGGTCGGCAACAACATACCGGTATTCTTTATTCAGGATGCGATCAAATTCCCTGATCTCATCCATGCCGTAAAGCCTGAACCGAATAATGAAATGCCGCAGGCGGCCAGCGCGCACGACACGTTCTGGGATTTTGTGTCGCTGATGCCTGAATCAACCCATATGCTGATGTGGGTGATGTCCGACCGTGCGATTCCGCGCAGTCTCAGAATGATGGAAGGATTCGGCGTACATACCTTCCGGTTTATCAACGCGGCGGGGCAGTCCAATTTTGTGAAGTTTCACTGGAAGCCCAAGCTGGGCGTGCATGCGCTGGTCTGGGATGAAGCGCAGAAGTTGGCGGGCAAGGACGCGGATTTTCACCGCCGCGATCTCTGGGAGGCGATTGAACACGGTAACTTTCCGGAATGGGAACTGGGTATTCAGGTGATCGCCGAAACCGACGAACACAAGTTTGACTTTGATCTGCTCGATCCCACCAAACTGATTCCTGAAGAGCTGGTGCCGGTCCGCCGAATCGGCCGTATGGTGCTGAACCGCAATCCGGAGAATTTCTTCGCTGAAACCGAACAAGTTGCGTTTCACCCGGGACATCTCGTGCCGGGCATCGATTTTTCGAACGACCCGTTGTTACAAGGACGTCTGTTTTCGTATACCGATACCCAATTGTCGCGCCTGGGCGGACCGAACTTTCACGAGTTGCCCATCAACAAAGGGGTTTGCCCGTTTCACAATTTTCAGCGTGACGGCATACATCGGCAGTTGATCGGTACAGGCCGGGTTTCGTACGAGCCGAATACGCTGGCGACCGGCACCGAATTCCGGCTTGACGGTGCCAAGACGCTGGAACCCCGTTTCAGCAGTTTTCCGGAGCTGCTTGAGTCTCCCAAACTGCGGCAACGCAGCGCTTCATTTGATGACCATTTCTCACAAGCACGAATGTTCTGGATCAGCCAATCTGAATTCGAGCAGGAGCATCTGGTGAGCGCCTTCCAGTTTGAACTGTCGAAGCTTGAGACCGTGGAGATTCGACAGCGTATGGTCAATAACCTTGCCCATGTCGACGCGAACCTGGCTGAACGAGTCTGCGCAAATTTGGGGCTGGCGGCACCCGATGCTCTGGCGGCTACCTTGCGCGCCGGTTTTCTCAAAGGGCACGAAGGTATTGAGGTCAGTGCTTCAGCGGCGTTAAGCATGCAGGTGTCCTCAGCGGGTACGATCGAAACCCGCAAAGTGGCGATTCTGGTTGCTGACGGGGTTGATGGGGTCGGGGTAGTCAAAGCGCGCGACGCCTTGATCAAAGCCGGCGCTGAAGTCAAAGTAGTGGCCGCCGCGCTGGGTCAGGTCGAAACGTCCGAGGGCAGCAGTCTGGATGTCGACGCTACCCTGAAAACCAATCCGTCGATTGTCTTTGATGCGGTTCTGCTGCCTTCGCTGGGCGCGGGCGCTGCTATTCTGGCCGGCAACGGCGATGCCTTGCTGTTTGTGCTCGAAGCCTACAAACATTGCAAGGCGATTGCCGCGCTGGCGTCCGGGGCCGATTTGCTGGTCGGAAGTTTGGGCATCGATGCGCCCATTGACGCTGGCGTTTTTCAGCCTCGGGCAGGCGTGGTGGTCACGGGTTCCGATACGGCGTCCAAGGAGTTTCTGGCCAGCTTCATTGCGGCGATTGCAAAGCACCGACATTGGGACCGTGCAAATCTTGCTGCGATCCCGGCGTAGGAAAACTCCTACGTCATATCGGCAGTTGAAGCTACAACCATGCTGAAAACTATTTCGGATAATGAGTTACGTATGTACCGCACGAATCAATCCGGTACAGGCGAACCACTGCGAAGCGACCGAACATTGTGCGTCGATCTGAAGTTATGCCCGCTTGAACCGGCGAAACTGTTCATTGTCGAGGACAGCCCGGTCATTCTTGACAACCTCAAGGCTACACTGGAGGAACTCGCGCCGGTTTTAGTGGTTGGATCGGCCGCTGACGAATCGTCGGCGAGTTTATGGCTGCACTCCCCGGCCAACCGCTGGGATCTGGTCATCATCGATATCTTCCTGAAGTCAGGCTCCGGACTCGGCGTACTTCGGGCTACGATGCAGAACCGAGAGCTGGGTAAACGCGTGGTCTTGACGAATTATGCGACGTCGGACATGCGAGAGCGCTGCCTGAAACTCGGCGCCGATCGGGTGTTCGACAAATCGAATGAAATTGATGACCTGATTGACTATTGTGTGCAACTTGCTCACGATAATCGCGATGCGCGCGGCTGCAGTTATCCGGGCAAGTAGCCGCGCAACCGCGCGCCGAATTCTCGCTGCGGATTATTGAATCAAGCCGTTCTTGAGCGCGTAATAAGTCAAATCGCTATTCGACTCGAGTGCCATTTTTTCCATTAACCGGGTACGATAAGTCGATACGGTCTTTACACTGAGGAAAATGCTTTCAGCAATATGACCAATGGTCTCGCCTTTGGCCAATCGCAGAAATACCTGGAACTCGCGTTCAGAAAGTTGTTCATGAAGCGGTTTGTCGTCCACGCTCATCAAGCCCGCCGCCAATCGTTCAGCCAGCGCGCCGGTAATGTAGCGACGGCCGAGCGCCACGGTGCGAATCGCCTTCGCAATTTCCTCGGGATCGCAGTCCTTGCGCAGGTAACCGGCCGCGCCCTGTCGAATCAAGGTCATCGCATAATGTTCTTCCGGAAAGCTGCTGAGGATCAGTACCGGCAGATCCGGCGCGCGCGCTTTGATCGCTGCCAGCGCGTCGACACCACTTTGATCGGGCATGGAAATATCGAGCAACATGACGTCGGCGAGTTCATTGCGTACGATATCGAGGGCTTCGCGACCGTTCGAGGCCTCGGCCACTACCCGCAAGTCAATGAATTCGGCCAGAAATTGCCGCAGACCCGCGCGCACGATGGCGTGGTCATCAACAATTGCAATCCTGATCATGGTCAGCTCCGGTGGTTGGGATCGAAAAAACAAGCAGGGGGTTGGCGACTGTGAACAGAATGCTGGCTCGCCGAAGTCGCAACCTGTGGACGGTGCTGCTGGCGGCTTTACTGGCCCTGGTCGTGGTAACGATCAACGAGGTATTTTACCGCGAATCGCACAGTGCGCTGGAAAATCTAGGCTATCGCGGCGAGGCGCGAACCAATATTCAAACCTTGTGGCGCTCTCTGGTCGATGCGGAAACCGGTCAGCGTGGTTATCTTTTGACGGCGAACCGCGAGTATCTGAAACCGTACCAGGATGCCTTCGCAAGAATTGATGTGTCGATGAAATGGATCATTGCTTATTACGGCGACGACGTTCAGGCACTGCCAGTCATCGCGGATATAAAAATCCAGATCGCAGAGAAACAATCCGAGCTGGCCAGCTCGATCACATTTTTCGATAGCGGCAACCAGGATGCATGGAAGGCGCTGCTTTTGACCGGCGTTGGCAACCGAAGTATGGAGTCGATTCGAGTGCTATCGGAAAATCTGCTGGCGATTGAATCTGCCCGAGTATTGCGTGACCGCCAGGGGGTTTTCGACACGCTGAGCAGAACCCGGATCGGCTTTAACGTCATGACCGGTATCGGTATTCTGGCGATCTTGCTGTTCCTGCGACAAGTAAATTTGACCGATAGTCAACAGCAGCGACATTCTGACGAAGTGCAAGGCGAGCGCGATCTGCTCGAGACTGAAGTGGCAAGTCGGACTTCTGAACTCACCGATCTGGCCAAACATCTGCAAACAGCGCGCGAGGACGAACGTGGCAAACTTTCCCGCGAGTTGCACGACGAGTTGGGCGCCCTGTTGACGGCAGCGAAGCTTGACATCGCCCGGCTAAAGCGTGCTATTGGCGGGATGACGCCTGATGTCGAATCCCGAATTGCCCACTTGAATGAAACGGTCAATCTGGGCATCGCGCTCAAGCGCGAAATTATCGAGAATCTCAGACCGTCGTCTCTGAGCAATCTGGGCCTCGTGGCGGCGCTTGAGATTCAGATACGCGAATTTACTGAGCGTAGCGGCATTCGCGTGATTGACGATTTATCGCCAGTCGCCGTCAGCGAGGCGGTGCAGATAACCCTCTACCGTCTGGTGCAGGAGTCGCTGACCAATATTGCGAAATATGCCGGTGCCACCGAAGTTCGGATCAGTCTGCGTTCCGATAGCAACCGGGCATGGATCTCGGTGGCCGACAATGGGCGGGGTTTTGATGTCAAAGGCCGTCGTGTCAGTACCCATGGCCTGAGCGGCATGCGTTTTCGGGTTGAGACCGAGGGTGGCGACATGCAGATTGAGTCCAAACCGAACAACGGCACGAAGATCGTTGCGTGGGTACCGCTGAATGCGTTGACTACCACCGTTGACGCTGCTGCTTAAAGCGCGTCGGCGAAGTCCTACGCCGGTATGTGTGCCACTCTGACAGTTCGAGTCCGCAGCGCACTCTAGAATTTTTTCAGGGGTCGATGCCTGGCAGGTCACAAGTTGCCGGGTATTTGAACGTCTAACGTCAATCGAAGTTTAAAAGTGGAGTGCCAATATGAATTGGGATCGCATCGAAGGCAATTGGAAGCAGGTCAAGGGTAAAGTCACCGAACAATGGGGCAAATTGACCTCGGATGATCATGACGTCGTTGCCGGCCGCAAGGATCAATTGGCGGGCAAGATTCAGGAGCGCTACGGCGTTAGCAAGGACGAGGCCGAGAAGCAGATCGACGAGTGGAGCCGAAAGGCAACGGACAAATGGTTTGATTCCGATCGTAGCAAGACGAACTAATCGTCAACTGAAGGATGAAGCGTGCTTCGCCTTCTAACTGTGCTGTTCTGCTGCTTGCTTGGTGCTTGTTCGGCGCTGCCGACGGTGTCAAGCGAGCAGACTGTCAACCAGCGGACAGTCAACCAGCCGGAACCTCAAATCAAGGGTGCGCGTGGGCCGCTGTCTGCCAAACAAAGCGTGGAGATTTTACGCAAGCTGCGCGATAAAGGTCGTCAGACCGATCTGCTAGACAGACATCTGGCGTTCGAGCAAGCAATTTCTGACAGTCCGCTGATTGCCGGCAATGCAGTGCAGTTGCTGCAAGATGGGCCAAGTACCTATCAGGCGATGTTCGCTGCGATTCAAGGTGCGCGCGATCACATCAATATGGAAACCTACATTCTCGAAAACGATGAAGTGGGCCAACGTTTTGCCGAGGCGCTGATTGCAAAGCAGCGCAAGGGCGTGCAGGTCAATTTAATCTACGACAGCGTCGGAACACTCAACACTCCAGTCGAGTTCTTCGAGCGCCTGAAAGAGGCTGGCATCAGTCTGGTTGAGTTTAATCCGATCAATCCTAAAAATCTGAAACGGGGTTGGGAAGTCAATCAGCGAGACCATCGAAAACTGCTGATCGTCGATGGCAAGCGGGTTTTTCTGGGCGGAATCAACATCAGCGGTGTGTATTCCGGAAGTTCGTTCAAGCGGCGCGCCAACGACGCTGCCTTGAGTGGGCTACCCTGGCGCGACACGCACTTGATGATCGACGGTCCTGTGGTTGCCGAGTATCAAAAACTCTTCTTGCAGACTTGGGAAAACCAGCACGGGCCTACGCTTGCGAGTCGGAATTATTTTCCGGCCTTACCGGCGCAGGGCAACAGTATTGTTCACGCGATCGGAAGTTCCCCCGAGGATTCGTACAGCCAAGTGTACGTGACCTTGATTTCGGCCATCAACGCAGCAGCACGAGACGTGCTGCTGACCACTGCCTATTTTGTACCGGACCCGCAGTTGCTGAATTCGCTGAAGGCAGCAGTGGCGCGTGGTGTTGACGTCAAGCTGGTACTACCGGCGAGCACGGATTCCATGCTGACCTACTATGCCGGGAGTTCGTACTATGACGAATTGTTGACTGCTGGTGTGAAGCTGTTTGAGCGCCAGAATGCTTTTTTGCATTCAAAGACTGCGTTGATCGATGGCGTCTGGTCAATGGTCGGTTCCAGCAACATGGACTGGCGTAGTTTTCTGCATAATTACGAAGTCAACGCGGTGGTACTCGGTGCTGAGTTTGGCGTTCGTATGCGCAAATCTTTCGATGATGACGTATTGCAATCGCGCGAGCTTAGCCTGGAGCGTTGGCAACAACGACCGCTCGGGCAACGGATGAAGGAAACGCTGAGCCGCCTCTGGGAATATTGGCTGTGAAGATTGTCGTTTCAACATTCAAGTTTGTTTTCGGGACAATCTGATTTGATGACTTGGGTCTGACCGGTCTGGCCTGGGAAATTGCTGAACAGCGCGGCAACCATGGCTGGCAGGACCGGTGACAATGACGGCGCTTTGCCCTCGCTGACGGCAGTTGCTTCATAAACCCGGCTTGAGGGGTTCACGGCCGCAGTCGAATCCGTTTGCGGCGCGCGGTCGATGACTAGACGAAGTTCGCGCCGATAGTTCGGGCCAGCATTGGCGCCGGAGAG
>JANORY010000545.1:0-1386 GCA_031415535.1 Burkholderiales bacterium
GCGACGTACAACAGGCAGCCGCGCGAATGGGCATCGAGCCCGAGTCGATCCCGCCCGCGTTGCGTCGCAGCGGAGCGGTGCTGTCACACCCGGTCTTCAATTCACATCACAGTGAAACCGAGTTCGTGCGCTATGCGAAAAAACTCGAGAACAAGGATCTGTCGCTGGTTCATTCGATGATTCCGCTGGGCTCGTGCACGATGAAGCTGAACGCCGCCGCCGAGATGGCACCGGTATCCTGGCCGGAGTTCGCGAATCTGCATCCGTTCGCACCCGCCGCGCAAGCCGAGGGCTATCGCAAGATGTTGGCTCAGCTCGGTGAATGGCTGGCCGAGATCACCGGTTTTCATAGCGTGTCGTTCCAGCCGAATTCGGGTGCACAAGGTGAATACGCCGGCATTCTGGCAATTCGCAATTACCTGGCGGCGCACGGCCACGGCCATCGCGATGTCTGCCTGATTCCATCGTCCGCACATGGCACCAACCCGGCGACCGCCAGCATGATGGGCATGCGCATTGTGGTGGTGGCCTGCGACGAAAACGGCAACATCAACCTGGCGGATTTACGCAGCAAGATCGACACCCATCGCAGCGAGTTAGCCGCGCTGATGATTACCTATCCATCAACCCACGGCGTCTTCGAAGCAGCCGTCAGCGATATCTGCGCGATGGTGCATGCCGCCGGTGGTCAGGTCTATATGGACGGTGCAAATTTGAATGCGCAGGCCGGCCTGACCAAACCGGGGCTGATCGGCGCTGATGTCTGTCACTTGAATCTGCATAAGACCTTTTGTATTCCGCACGGTGGCGGTGGCCCGGGCATGGGGCCGATCGCGGTTGCTGCGCATTTGGCACCGTACCTGCCGGTTGATCCGAACCCGGCTGTGGATCAACTGGCAGGTACGACCAACGCGTTGGCCAGTTCAGCTTCGTTTGGCGAGATCAATTTAACCTATCAGTTCGGCGCTGCTGTACCAGTCGACCGTTCGGTATCGGCCGCACCTTACGGCAGTGCACTGATCACCACCATCTCTTGGATGTACATTCGCATGATGGGCGCCTCGGGGATTCGCAAGGCGACCGAACTGGCGATCCTGAACGCGAACTATGTCGCGCACCAGTTGCGCGAGCATTTTCCAATTCTCTACACCGGCAGCAATGGTCGGGTTGCCCACGAATGTATTCTCGATCTGCGCAACCTGAAAGCCGACTACGGCATTACTGCTGAGGACGTTGCCAAACGGCTGATGGACTACGGATTTCATGCGCCGACCTTGTCGTTCCCGGTGACCGATACCTTGATGGTCGAACCTACCGAATCGGAATCGAAACCCGAGCTGGACCGCTTCTGCGAGGCGATGATTGCGATTGCGCAGGAGCTCAAAG
>JANORY010000546.1:0-2477 GCA_031415535.1 Burkholderiales bacterium
GGCCGCAATATCGACATGATTGATTTCGAAGCCTTGTCGGACGAACAGAGTTGATCAAGGCCAACAACTTCAAGCGTTATGTGGATGCGTAGACTCCGCTACCGGCAACCTCGAAATCACCCGCAAGCACAACCAGATCGCCAACACACCGAACACCAGCGCACCCAGCGCGGATCCGGCCACCACGCCGCGCGCCCCGAACCAGTAGCCGCCGAGCCAGACAAACGGTACAACGCCAAAAGTAGATCGGCCCCAATTCATCAGGGTTGAATAAAACGCATAACCGAGATTATTAAAGGCGGCGTTGGCGACAAACAGCAGTCCGCTAAACACAAAACTGACCGCCATGAATCGGCAGAAAAAGACCACCACTTGGTAACCCTCACCTTTGGCACCAAAGCCGTCGGCGATCGGCGCTGCGAAGATCGTCAGCAACACGCTGACCAAGGCGCAATAGACCAAGGAAACCCGAATACTGTCGATAACCGCCGAGCGCACGCGATCGATGCGCTGGCCGCCGAGATTTTGGCCGATGATCGGACCGATCGCGCCGGACATGGCGAACAGCACCCCGAACGCCATCGGCGTCAGACGCGCAATGATGGCGGAGCCGGCAACCGCATCATCGCCAAATTGCGCCATCGACGCGGTCACAAATGAATTCGCAAACGGTGTGGCAATCTGGGTCAAGATTGCCGGCGCGCCAATCGCCAGGAACGGCCGCGACAACGCGCTGATGTTCGCCCACGAAGGTCGGGTGAACAAGCCGTGTACCTTCAGCAGACCATAAAGTCCCAGGCTGACAATAAACACCCGCGCAATAATGGTTGCAAAGGCGGCACCGCGCAACTCCAGACCGAAGCCAAAGATCATTAACGGGTCAAGCAGCAACAGCGACAGCGCCGGCAACAAGGTGACAAACATCGCTCGGCGTGCATCGCCCAAGGCGCGCAGTAAGGACGACAGACACATGCCAATACCCAACAGCGGAATTGACGGTAATAGTATTTGCATGAACTCAAGTGCCGCGTCGGCCGCCGCGCCCTTGGCGCCCAGCAAGGCCAACAAGGGGCGCAAGCACGGAAACAACAGCGCGGCCAGCAAACACATGACGACGAAGATAATCGCCAGCGCCGCGCCGGCAATGCGTTGCGCGCCGTCGCGGTCGCCACGACCGAGTGCGCGCGAGGTCAAGGCACCGGAGGCGATCGACAAACCAATGCTGATCGATGACCCAAAGAACAACAAGGTGGTGCCAAAACCCATCGCGGCAGTGAGTTCTTGTTTGCCTAGTTTGGCGACGTAAAAGAGACTGATCGCATCGACCGCAAATAGCGAGACCAATCCGACTGATCCTGCTGCCGTTACCGCCACGACATGATTAAGGGTCGGCCCGGTCAGAAATTTTGCAACGGGCCGGGCGGTGGAGTTCATCGGTTGAAGGTATCACACACGCTGCCGCAACCGAAAACTCGGCTAGACTCCGGCCGATGCAAGAAATGATTCAAACCATTGCGGTTTATGCGTTGCCGGTGATCTTTGCGATTACCTTGCACGAGGCGGCGCATGGCTACGTTGCCCGGATGTTCGGTGATCAGACCGCGTTTGTTGCTGGGCGAATTACCTTGAACCCGCTCAAGCATATCGACCCAATGGGAACGGTCATCGTGCCCGCTGTCATCTTGCTGATGTCTTCACTGGGCAGTGGCGGTTTTCTGTTCGGTTGGGCCAAACCGGTACCGGTAGACTTCGGCTCGCTGCGCCATCCGAAGCGCGACATGATCTGGGTGGCTGCTGCTGGCCCGGGCAGCAACTTGCTGATGGCAATCGGTTGGGCGATTGCGCTTAAGCTGATGTTTATGGTCGGCTTTCGCGAGACCTTCTTTCTCGAAATGGCCAAGGCCGGCGTGATCGTCAACATCGGGCTGATGGCGCTGAACCTGTTGCCGGTGCCACCGCTCGACGGCGGGCGAATCATGACCGGCCTGTTGCCCTGGCGCCTAGCAGTACCGTACTCGAAGCTGGAGCCTTATGGCCTCTTTATTGTGCTCGGGCTGATGCTGACCCAAACCCTGAGCCTGTTTCTGGCACCGTTTTACCGCTTTGGCATGGCGGTGGTCGGCATCGTGCTTTAACGACAGCGACAACGACAGCAAGCATCGGCCTTCATCAACACGTCAAGCCGTGCCGCCGACCGTCATGCCCTCAATACGTAAGGTCGGCTGACCGACGCCGACCGGCACGCTCTGACCATCTTTGCCGCAGACACCGACGCCTGAGTCGAGTCGCATGTCGTTACCGATCATGCTGACCCGTGTCAGCGCATCCGGGCCATTGCCGACGATGGTTGCACCTTTCACCGGATAGAGGATTTTGCCCTTCTCGACCCAGTAGGCTTCCGAGGCCGAGAACACAAATTTGCCGTTGGTAATGTCGACCTGGCCGCCGCCGAAATTCACCGCATAGAGCCCTTTTTT
>JANORY010000547.1:0-2573 GCA_031415535.1 Burkholderiales bacterium
ACCTCTGCGCGCATCGAACCAGACTCGGAAGACGGCATTTGCATCATGCCATCGACCGATGGCAGACCGGTGCTTGCGCTCGTCTCTTGCGTCGACGGCACGTTTGATTCATCGGCCGAGCTGTCGGCACCCGCTTCATCGCGCTGTCCCTCACCACGGCGACCACGACGGCGCCGACCACGGCCGCGCCGTTCACTGTCGCTTTGTTCGCCGGTAACCGGGTTGATCTCAACGCCGGTCGATTGTGCCCCGACCAACTCTTCGGAATTAGCCGTACCCAGGACCTGATGGCCCTGACTGCTGCTGTCGAGCACCATGGAACTGGCCACCACCGTGGCGGCGATGACTGCGCCGCCGGCTACGACACCGTTGGCATCACTGGCGGTCTCGGCACGCGGCGCTCGGTTGTCATCCCGGCCTTGACGATCACGACCTTGGCGGTCACGGCCGTCGCGACGCGGCCGGCGATTTTCTGACGGATTTGCGCCGCTCTGATCCTGCTCCGGACGCGGGTTCGAATCAGACGCTACTTCCTGCGAACGCGGGGTACGCGCTTCACGCGGCTCACGGGGTTCGCGCGGCGGGCGATCCTCACGAGGGGCACGGTCCTCGCGCGCCGGACGGTCTTCACGCGGCCGGTCGCCGCGCGCTTCCGGGCGATCAGCTCGGCTTTCGGGCCGGTCGCGGCGACCCTCCTTGTTGCGCTCCTCGCGTGGACGATCACCGCGTTCGTTACGATCGCCACGATCGCGCCCGCCTCGGCGCGGCCGGTCTTCACGGACCGAGCGTCCTTGTTCAAGTGCCGGAAGCTGGTTGGTACCCGTGCTGGCACCGCCACCGCTACTGGCGGCGGCGCGTTCGGTGCCGACTTTGGTAAACCCGCCAGCCGAGGTTCCGGCATCGCCTTCGTTGGCGGCTTTCTTGCGGAACCAACCAAACAATCGGCCAAATAGCCCCTGGTCACCATTTGACGCGGGCTGCACTACGCGGCTTGCCGATTGGCTGGCGCGCGCACTGGTCGCAATCGCATTGGCCAGCACGGTCGGCGCGGGTGTAATCACCGGCATCGGCACTATGACGGCATTCGGCATCGGCGCTGGCGTACCGGAGGTGATGCCCTTGACGACTGCTTCCTGTCGTTGTTTGGCCGGTTCAAGTTTGCGATCGATATAGTTATCGTCTTCGGACGGACCATCGGCCAACGCATAGCTGGCGCGGTAGTTGGTCAGACGTTCATCGTCATGCCGCAAGCGTTCCAGCTTGTAGTGCGGCGTTTCGATGTACTTGTTTGGTACCAGTACGATCTCAACCTTCAGCCGCGCCTCCATCTTGGCAATCTCGGCACGTTTTTCGTTGAGCAGAAAAGTCGCGACATCGACCGGAACTTGCGCATAAACGGCCGCCGAGTTCTCTTTCATCGACTCTTCTTGAATCACCCGCAGCAAGTGCAGGGCCGATGATTCGACGTCGCGAATCACGCCGGTGCCGTTACAGCGCGGGCAGGTAATGTGAGTACCTTCGTTGAGTGCTGGGCGCAGTCGCTGGCGCGACAACTCGATCAGGCCAAAGCGCGAAATCTTGCCGGCCTGGACCCGTGCGCGGTCGTGATGCAGGCCGTCTTTCAGGCGCTGTTCGACTTCACGCTGGTTTTTCTGACTCTCCATGTCGATGAAGTCAATGACAATCAGGCCACCGAGATCGCGCAGGCGCATCTGCCGCGCGCCTTCATCGGCTGCCTCGAGGTTGGTGCGAAGTGCGGTTTCTTCAATGTCCGAGCCACGAGTGGAGCGGGCCGAATTGACGTCGATGGCGACCAGCGCTTCGGTATGGTCGATGACAATGGCACCGCCCGAGGGCAAGGGCACAACTCGCGAATAAGCGGTTTCAATCTGATGCTCAATCTGAAAACGCGAGAATAGCGGTACGTCGTCGTGATAACGCTTCACTTTGGCGACATTGTCCGGCATGACGTGCGCCATAAACTGATGGGCCTGCTCGTAAATGTCTTCGGTGTCGATCAGAATTTCGCCGACATCCGGGGTGAAATAGTCGCGGATGGCGCGAATCACCAGACTTGATTCCTGATAAATCAGAAACGCGCCGGGCGTGCCCTTGGCGGCAGAATCGATTGCGCTCCACAGATGCAGCAGATAATTCAGATCCCATTGCAATTCTTCGGCGTTACGTCCAATGCCGGCGGTACGGGCGATCAAACTCATGCCAGATGGCACCTCGAGTTTGTCCATCGTCTCGCGCAATTCCTGCCTTTCTTCGCCTTCGACGCGACGCGAAACACCGCCGCCGCGCGGGTTATTCGGCATGAGCACCGTGTAACGGCCGGCCAGCGAAACAAAGGTCGTCAGGGCGGCACCTTTGTTGCCGCGCTCTTCCTTGTCGACCTGCACCAGTAGTTCCTGGCCCTCGGCGATCGCATCTTGTATACGCGCCTTGTTGACCTCGACGCCTGGTTTGAAATAGGCGCGCGAAATTTCCTTGAACGGCAAAAAGCCGTGGCGTTCCTCGCCGTAATTGACGAAACAGGCCTCCAGGCTCGGCTCGATCCGGGTGTCAAT
>JANORY010000548.1:0-5265 GCA_031415535.1 Burkholderiales bacterium
CTTTCTTTCAGCCCAAGACCTTGGCGGGCAAGCGGGTGCTGGTCACCGCAGGGCCGACCTTCGAGGCGATTGACCCGGTTCGGGGTATCACCAACCTGTCGTCCGGGAAAATGGGCTATGCCATCGCCCGTGCCTGTCGACAGGCCGGCGCGCAGGTTCATTTGATCTCCGGCCCCACAGCGCTAGCGGCACCAGAGGGCGTACAGACCAGCGCCGTGCGCTCGGCCCAGGAAATGTTTGATGCGGTGCATGCCAGCCTCGCCAGTGCCGCACAAAGCCCCAAGCCTGAAACGGCCAGCACTGCGCACAGTCCCGCAAGTGCAGTCGCCACGGCCGGTCGATCGGTGCCGGGTGTCGATCTATTCATCGCAGTAGCGGCAGTTGCTGACTGGCGCGTTGCAAATTACAGCAGTCGCAAACTCAAGAAGGCCGATGGCAAGCGATTGCCCGAACTGAAGTTCACCGAGAACCCGGACATCTTGAACTCGGTCGCTCAATTGGCCAATCCGCCCTTCTGCGTCGGTTTCGCGGCCGAAAGCGAGAACCTGGAGCAGAACGCTATCGCCAAGCGGATTCGCAAGGGCGTGCCGCTGCTGGTCGCCAATCTGGGACCACAAACCTTTGGCCGCGATGATAACGAACTGTTATTGGTTGACGCAGACGGTCTGACCCGCTTGCCGCGTGCCGACAAAAACAGTCTTGCTACGGCGCTGGTTGCTGAAATCGCGCAACGCCTGCATCAGAAATCGGCAAACACGCCAGTTGCGCAGCGTCAAAAAGTACGATGAATATTGAGCTGAAAATTCTCGATCCGCGCCTGACCGAACATTGGCCTGCTTACGCAACGCCCGGCAGCGCCGGTCTCGATTTGCGGGCCTGCACGGCCGGAACGACGACCGTGGCGGCCGGGCAAACAATCTTGATTCCGACAGGCTTGGCGATTCATATTGGCGATCCCGGTTATTGCGCCCTGATCCTGCCGCGCTCAGGTCTGGGCCACAAACATGGCATTGTGCTGGGCAACCTGGTGGGCCTGATCGACTCCGACTACCAGGGACCACTGATGGTCTCTTGTTGGAACCGTTCTGCAAATTCGTTTAGCTTTGAAGCGCTTGAGCGGATCGCGCAACTGGTGATCGTGCCGGTGGTGCAAGTCCGCTTTAACGTGGTCGACGAGTTCGCCAGCAGCGATCGCGGTAGCGGCGGTTTCGGCAGTACTGGCAAGCGTTAAGCCGGCCCAGAGCAGACGCTCAGGCGATCAAGCCCGCCGCCAGCGCATCAAGTTTGACTGCATCGGCGACAAAGGCCCGGATACCTTCGGATAACTTGTCGCTGGCCATTGCGTCTTCGTTCATGCTGTACCGAAAATGCCGTTCATCGAAGCGGGCGCGTTCAATACTTTGGGCGCGCGCGCTGGCGTCATCCAGACGGCGCGAAAGTACTTCGTCGGATTGTTGCAACTGTTCGAGCAACTCCGGGCTGATGGTGAGAAGATCGCACCCGGCCAAGGCCCGAATCTGGCCAATGTTACGAAAGCTCGCGCCCATGACCTCGGTTGGATAACCAAAGCGTTTGTAGTACTGATAAATGCGGCGGACCGATAAAACGCCGGGATCGTCCTCGCCGCTGTACTCGCGGCCATCGCGCTTCTTGTACCAGTCATAGATGCGTCCCACGAAGGGCGAAATCAGGGTCACGCCAGCATCAGCACAAGCAACCGCTTGCGGAAAGCCAAACAGCAAGGTGAGGTTGCAATGGATACCTTCATTCTCCAGGCGGCCGGCGGCGCGAATGCCCTCCCAGGTCGCCGCCAGCTTGATCAGTACCCGTTCACGACTAATGCCAGCCTGTTCATACAAGGCGATCAGACGCCGTGCCTTGGTCACCGAAGCATCGGTATCAAACGATAAGCGGGCGTCGACCTCGGTCGAAACCCGACCTGGAATGATCGCCAGTATCTCGCAACCAAATCGGACCAGCAGACGATCACACACTGCAGTGACGCCTTCGCTGCCGTAACGCGCGGCGGTATCGCGCAGCAGATTTTGATAATCCGGTTTTTGCACCGCTTTTAAAATCAGCGTCGGATTGGTGGTCGCATCGCGCGGCGCGTAGGCGCGCATCAGATTGAAGTCACCGGTGTCGGCGACCACAACCGTCATCGTTTTTAATTGTTCCAGCGTGTTCGGTAATGTGGCCATGGAGTTCGCTTAGTGTGGTGTTTCACGCTAACGAGCCGGTCGCCAGGCAGCGCGCAGACTCAAAAACAGAAGTAACAGGAAAAGCAACGCGCTCCACAGTGCATAAGGCACTTTGAAAACCTCAACGTTGGCTTCGTGGCAAAAGGCAGTCGCTTTGAAGAGCCAGGGTGCGAGACTATCGAGCGCCGGTCCTTTGATAATCTTGTCCGCCAAAGTCACCGAACACGACTCCGACTTCGCGGCCACAAAATGCTGATACAAGGCAGCAATGACACCGCTCACAGCCAGCATTGCACAGAGTACCGCCAGTGGGTTGACCCGTGGCTCTGTGCGCAAGCCGCCGCGACCGCTGAATCTCGAACTACGCCGCCAGGCCAACAGCGCCATCAGACCAATCGCCAGATAAATCAGGCGCTGCAACACACACCAGGCGCACGGTTGCATATCGAACACATGCTGAGACAACAACGCAATCAGCACGGCCGCGAACGAAAGTACCGCCACCAGGGGCATGAACGGACTTTTATTCACACGCGCTCAACTGAGCATGTCCTTCCAAATGTTCTGAGCCCAGGCGTTGGCATAAGCACCCTCCAACAGATTCGGCTCGCTCGACAGGCCGCCGGATCCCGCAACCACTTCCATGGTTTTCTTCTCCGGCACATAACGATGCACTGAAGCAACATGCACGACATTGGTGGCGTCGATGAAGCTGTAGCAGGTGTTGGCCATCATCTGCGCTTGCGGCGGACGCCCGCTCATCAACTCGATGATTGCGGCGGCTGCCGTCTTGCCATGCTGGTTGGCCATATGGCCTGACTTGGGCATCGCCGGTGCCGACAAGGTGGCGTCGCCGATCACATGGATGCCTGGCGCAGCGGTCGATTCCATCGTCACCCAGTCAACCTGGCACCAGCGATTATTGGCATTGACGACACCGGCCTTACGGGCCAGCTCGCCGGCTCGTTGCGGCGGAATCAGGTTCAGGACGTCGGCCTTCACCTTGTCGCCGACTTCGGTAATCGCGGTCTTGTTGGCGGCATCGACTTCGGTCACGACCATGTTTGGCCGGTACTCGATGATGCCCTTGTAATTCTCCGCAAACACCTTGGTGAACAAGCCCTTCTTGGAGGTGATCTCGGGGTTGCCGTCCATGATGATCAATTTTGATTTCGGCTTTGCCTGCTTCAAATAGGAGGCAACCTGACAGGCGCGCTCGTACGGACCCGGCGGGCAACGGTACGGTGCCTTCGGAATGGTCATCGCAAACACGCCGCCGTCCGGCATGGCCTCGAGTTGCTGGCGCAGCGCCACTGTTTGCGCGCCGGCATGCCAGGCATGCAGGATGGTCTTCTGCGCCTCGGCGTTGAGTCCGGCAATATCGTCAAACTGAAAATCAATACCCGGCGATAACACGATCCGGTCAAAGCTTTGATCGGCAATTTTGGTGAAACTGACTTTACGACTCTTCGGATCAATAGTGTTGACGGTGTCGTTAATGACAATCACGCCAAGCTCGCGCAGGCCGGCGTACCCCACGGTCAGATCTTCCATCTTGCGGCTGCCGCCCAGCACCAGGTTCGATAGCGGACAGGAAATGAAAGTCGGGTTTCGATCCACCAGCAGAACTTCAATGGTCGGACCCGCCCATTTCTTGAGGTACTTGGCGGTGGTCGCGCCACCGAAACCAGCACCAACCACCAGAACCCGACCCAACTTGCGCTGCGGTTCATTGCCGAGGCTGGCACAAGCCCCTAATCCGCCCAAGCCGCCCAGCCCAGCGGCCGCCCCAAAACCCGTCAGCCAGCGGCGGCGATTTGTTTGTAATTCGTTCATAGCTCTAGGTCTCCGACTTATTTCTGGGTCGAAAAATATTGCGCCAGGGTCGCGATCTGCTCGTCGCTATAGCCCTTCGCAAGCTGATGCATGATCGTCGCCTTGCGACTGCCGTCCTTGAATGCCTTCATGCTCGCCACAAACTGCTCGGCACTGGTACCCGCCAGACTGGGCATGCCACCCACTGATTTTCCATCGGTGCCATGGCAATTGGCACAGTTCGCCGCCAAATAGCGGGCGTCCTGAGCGGCTGCGCCGGGCACGTTACTCAACCAGACACCTGACATAAGCGCCATAAGCGCCAGATTTTTTTTCACCTTGCCTCCTCATTGAATCAGCGTTCTTGAATGCTCAGCGCGCATCTAACCCACAAAAAAATAGGAGACGGCGCAGGCCATCCCCTATTTTGCACCAAGCCAGCCGACCCGGCACAACAAACACCTTGTTAGACGCGCTAGCTGTTGTTACGTTACCGCCAGCCGCAAGCGTCGCAGCAGGAAACTGGTGTCCGAGCCGGAAACCAGCGTCCCCGCAGGACGCTAGGCGGGCAAGGTTTCAATCTGTTCTTCGCCTTCACCGGAAGCTGACGGCGGCGACGATGACTCGGAGAAGGTCAAGAACACCTCGTCTTTATCGTCGACGTCGACCACCACCTTGCCACCCGACACAAGTTTGCCGAACAACAGTTCGTCAGCCAGGGCCTTGCGAATGGTGTCTTGAATCAGCCGCTGCATGGGTCGGGCGCCCATTAGGGGGTCAAAACCCTTCTTGGCGAGCATCTTGCGCAGGGCGTCGGTAAAGATCGTGTCAACCTTCTTTTCATGCAACTGCTCTTCCAGTTGCATGAGGAACTTGTCGACCACGCGCATGATGATTTCAACATCGAGTGCCCGGAAGCTGATGACCGAATCGAGCCGGTTGCGAAACTCAGGCGTGAACATCCGCTTGATTTCGACCATTTCGTCGCCCTGCTGCTTGTTGGCCGAAAAACCCATCGAGTTCTTCTGCAAATCAGCCGCGCCGGCGTTGGTGGTCATCACAATAATGATGTTACGGAAGTCCGCCTTGCGGCCGTTGTTATCCGTCAAGGTGCCGTGATCCATCACCTGCAGCAGAATATTAAAGATATCCGGATGGGCTTTTTCAATCTCATCAAGCAGCAGCACGGCATGCGGCTTTTTGGCAATCGCCTCGGTCAGTAAACCACCTTGGTCAAAGCCGACATAAC
>JANORY010000549.1:0-2524 GCA_031415535.1 Burkholderiales bacterium
AGCCGGGCGTCTGGGGAGCGGGCGTGGCGTTCGATTCTGCGCTGCCGCAAGCAGGCCCAGGTCTGTGTGCGAGGGACTAACGACGAGAAATCTGAGAGAGTAGTGACGCGGTTACGATGAATCGCAAAAATTGAACGATCAGGACTTGTTTTTTACTTTGGCCTTCCTTGCTGTGTCTGGAGGTTCCAAGAAGCCGATCGGTCGTTTTGGAGGATCGGGCGGGGTCATTAGTTGGCGCAGTGCGTCGAAGACTTCGCCTAGCTGCTTGCGGGTAATGTTGGCAAAGGCATCATGTTTGAGCGAGAGGTGATCGGTCTTGGCTTCGATTTCGTCGAGGCGTTTGGCCAGATCCTGGCGGGTAGACGCTAATTGCCGGATTTTCACGAAAGTGCGCATGATCTCGATGTTCACGGCGACGGCGCGTACGTTGCCGAGAACTGACGAAAGCATAGCGACACCTTGCTCGGTGAAGACATAAGGCGGGGTACGTCGACCGCCGCGTCCGACGTTTGAGATCACAGATTGTGATTTCAAAGATTCGAACTCGATGGCGGACAGTTGGAACATGAAGTCGGCGGGAAACCTTGTTGGGTTGCGCTTCACGGCCTGCACCAGAACGCGAGTCTCGACGCCATAGAGCTGCGCCAAGTCGGCGTCGAGCATTACGCGCTGCTCGCGCAGAGCAAGAATGCGACTCTGGATCAGCGGGTGCAGAGCGCTCATCGGGCCTCGATATGCTGGGACATCCCCGGTGCCTCGGCGAGTTGCACCTGGGTGATGTGATTAGCGCGGCGCGAGGCGGCGATGCGCTTGCCCAGGCTCATAAAGAAGAACGTGCGTTCCTCGCTGCAGATAGTTATGGTGGCTGCTGATTCGCACAGACGGACAGCCATAAGGGTTACCCACGCTTTTACGAAGTAATGCTCACTGTACTTCATTATCAAGTGCAACGAATTGAACTGATTTTTCCGAGCTGCAGGCCTGTGGCAGCTCAGAATCGCCCGCCACGTCCGCGCCTGAGCCGCACTCATCGTACGCTCGCGCAAATTGGCTGGGCCGAAGCGCTTTAGCTCCTAGTCCATCGGGCTGATTGCGCCTCAGAGCGACTGCTGGCAGCATCACGCCATGAATTCCGATAAAGCCTGTGTTGCGGCCTCGTCCGGTGTGCCGGGTGTCCCGCCGGCGACCTTGCTTGAGCAGGTCAATCCCGGTATTCGCCAACCCCTGATGGCCATTAATCTGTACTGCGCCGCCTTGCGTGAGCAGGTCGCAGGCACGCCGGCTGCAAACACGGTGCAGCAGATTCAACAGGCGGGTGAGTGCCTGCAGAACCTGTTTGAGGATCTCTTTCTGGTGTCGCAGCTCGCCAGTGCACGCCAGCTCATTCGGCGCGAGTCCCTGTCGGTCCGGGCCTTACTGAACGTGGTTGAGCAGCAGTTTGTGCTGGAGTACGAGTCAGTCGCCGCGCCGCAAGCGTTAACCTTGACGGTTCTTCTGAATGATGTCGTGGCGCGACCGATCAATACCGATCCGCACTTGTTCGCGCGCCTGGTGTTGCTGATTATTCGTCTGTTTGAGTCGATTCGTCCTGTTTGCAGCCAGGCGTATGCGCAAGTACTGCGACTCGAGGCGGTGGCGGGCCACGTGCTGGTTCAAAGTGCACCCGCTGACCGTCAGCCAGCGCTGTTCGATTCGCATGGTGAGACGCTGAACGATCCGTCACGAAATCCGTGCTGGGTGCTGGCCCGGCAACTGGCTGAGCTTTTGGGTCTGGAGCTCCTCTGGCAGTCTGAAACCGCGTCGGTTTGCTGCGTCCGGATTGCCGTTCGAATCGAATAATATGCCGGTTTATGTTGGGAGCCTGTCTCCCCAGGAGCCTGCATGTCGACTCAAGCTGCCACGCTGATCAAGAACGCCATACTGCAAGACGGATGCGCTGGCCCGCCGTATCGCGGCGATCTACTGATCCGAGGTGATCGAATTGCTGCTGTCGGCACGCCCGAGGTGCCGGATCTGTCCGGACTGCCGGAGGTGTCAACGCTGCATCACGATCAGGTAATCAATGCTGAAGGGTTGATGCTGATGCCCGGCATTATCGATAATCACACCCACTACGATGCCCAGGTCACCTGGGACGCCTGGTGCAGCCCGTCGGTCGCGCTTGGCGTCACCACTGCCGTGATCGGCAATTGTGGTTTTACGATTGCGCCGTGCCGACCCGCCGATCGTGAACGGACGATGGCCAACCTGACTCAGGTTGAAGGCATGGCAATCGAAGTTCTTCGCGCCGGTATCGACTGGCAGTTCGAGTCAATACCGCAATACCTCGATTTTCTGGAGCGGCGCGGTGCGGTCATTAATCTGGCGGCGTTTGTCGGTCATTCATCATTGCGCACCTTTGTCATGGGCGAGGACGCTACGCGTCGCGTCGCCACTGCCTCGGAGGTGGCCAGCATGACCGAGCTGCTGCGCGAAGGTATGCAGGCCGGCGCGATCGGTTTTGCGACCTCGACCTCGCCGGCGC
>JANORY010000550.1:0-2422 GCA_031415535.1 Burkholderiales bacterium
GCAAGATCGCCTTCTACAGTGGACTGATCGAAAAGCTGGCGATGAATGACGATGAAATCGCCGCCGTCATGGGCCATGAAATTGCCCATGCGCTGCGCGAACATGCGCGCGAGCGGATCTCCGAACAAGCGACATCGCAGATCGGTATCAGTGTGGCCTCAGTGGCGCTGGGGGGCGGCAAGGTTGGGGCCGATCTTGGGCAATTGGCCTACCAGATGGCGTTTAGTTTGCCGCACAGTCGCTTGCACGAAACCGAGGCCGACCGGATTGGTGTCGAACTATCGGCGCGTGCCGGCTACGATCCGCACGCGGCCGTGCGGGTGTGGCAAAAGATGGCCAAATTGGGTGGCACAAAGGGGCCAGAATTCCTCAGCACCCATCCGTCGTCGGAGTCTCGAATTGCCGATCTGGAGGCCTATGCGCAACGGGTTGCGCCGCTTTACGACCAGGCAAAACGCAAACACTGATCGGCGTCGTTCAGCGCACCGTCATCTTTTGGCAGCGTTACCGATTGCGGACGCGTGCCATAATTGACGATCATCGGGCACTGAGGCATCCAGCGGGATGCCCTGACATCATGAGTCTGGCAGCGCGTACTTTATACGACAAATTGTGGGATGCTCACATCGTCCATCAGGAGGCGGATGGCACGTCCCTGATTTACATTGATCGCCATTTGCTGCACGAGGTGACCAGTCCGCAGGCGTTTGACGGTTTGAAGCAGGCGCAGCGCAAGCCGTGGCGAATGGCTGCCAATCTGGCGGTGGTCGATCACAATGTTCAGACCACCGATCGTTCGGTCGGCATTGCCGATCCAATTTCACGGCTGCAAGTCGAGACGCTTGATGCCAATGCCAAAGAGCATGGCATGACCTACTTCAACATCAACGATGTTCGTCAAGGCATCGTTCACGTAATCGGTCCGGAGCAGGGCGCGACCCTGCCCGGAATGACCGTCGTGTGCGGCGATTCGCACACCAGCACACATGGTGCGTTTGCCTGTCTGGCGTTTGGTATTGGTACCTCGGAAGTTGAGCATTCGCTGGCGACCCAGACCATCGTCGCGCAGAAGATGAAAAATATGCTGGTTCGGGTGGACGGACTGCTCGCCCGTGGCGTGACCTCAAAGGATCTGGTGCTCGCGGTGATCGGCAAGATCGGTACGGCCGGCGGTACCGGTCACGCGATTGAATTTGGCGGCTCGACCATTCGCGCCTTGTCGATGGAAGCGCGGATGACGGTGTGCAACATGGCGATCGAGGCCGGTGCGCGATCCGGCATGGTGGCCGTAGACGAGGTAACGATCAACTATTTGAAAGGCCGTCCGCTGGCGCCCAGCGCCGAGCATTGGCCACAAGCGGTAGCGCTGTGGCGTGGCCTGAAGAGCGATGAGGGCGCACACTTTGATCGTGTGGTGACGCTTGATGCGACCCAAATCAAGCCGCAGGTTACCTGGGGAACCTCACCGGAAATGGTGGTCTCAGTAGATGAGCGCGTACCGGACCCGGAGCGGGAAAAAGACCTGGTCAAGCGCGAAGGCATGGAGCGTGCGCTGCAATATATGGGCTTGACGCCAAACACCGAGATTCAGAAAATCGCAATCGACAAGGTGTTTATCGGTTCCTGTACCAATTCACGCATCGAAGATCTTCGACAAGCTGCGGCGATTGTCAAGGGTCGGCGCAAGAGTGAGACCGTGAAGCTTGCCTTGGTGGTTCCGGGTTCCGGCCTGGTCAAACGACAAGCGGAATCGGAAGGTTTGCACACCATTTTTACCGATGCCGGCTTTGAGTGGCGTGAGCCGGGTTGTTCGATGTGCCTGGGCATGAACAACGACCGGCTCGAGCCGGGGGAGCGTTGTGCCTCGACGTCGAATCGAAATTTTGAGGGACGCCAGGGCGCTGGTGGTCGCACCCATCTGGTTAGTCCGGCGATGGCGGCGGCGGCAGGCATTGCCGGTCACTTTGTCGACATTCGGCGTCTCTGAACCTGAGTTTGTATTGAAATTATGCAAAGTCTAAAAATACATCGTGGCTTGGTGGCACCCATGGATCGCGCCAATGTCGATACCGACGCCATCATCCCGAAGCAATTCTTGAAGTCGATCAAGCGAACCGGGTTCGGGCCGAACCTGTTCGATGAGTGGCGTTATCTGGACAAGGGTGAGCCGGGTATGGATAACGCCCGGCGGCCGTTGAATCCGAACTTCGTATTGAATCAGTCGCGCTACCGTGGCGCGTCGATTTTGTTGGCCCGCAAGAATTTTGGTTGCGGCTCGTCGCGTGAACATGCACCGTGGGCGCTCGACGATTTTGGGTTTCGAATTGTGATCGCCCCATCATTCGCCGATATCTTCTACAACAATTGTTTCAAGAATGGCCTGTTGCCGATTATTCTGGGTGAGTCTGAAGTCGATTGGCTG
>JANORY010000551.1:0-2487 GCA_031415535.1 Burkholderiales bacterium
CCGCTACCGATGCGAACAGCAGGAGCGTGCCGATGCATGCTCGACTCAGGGTGAGGGTCAGTGCAGACATGTGGGTGGGCTTGATTCCATTTACATAAAATTGATTCGTGAGACCTACCGCTACCGTACTCAGCTTGCATCCTTAACTCAATTGAGCTTCGGACCTAGTCCAACTGGCTTAGACCGCCGTCGGCGCATGCGCTCTCGCGCTCCAGCAGCGTTTGTACGTACTGCTGCTTGATCATCAAACGTACGCGCGCATTATTTAATTGGCTAATTTTTGCTTGCTCGCAGGCCTCATGGTGTTTCAGCTCAAGCAACTCGTGATTGCTCGCGACCAGTCGCGCCGTCAGCGCCTGCTGGTGGCTGCGCTCAAGCAACAGCCGCGCCGTGGTTTCGCCGCGCGCCAGACGCACGTGGCACTTAGCGCTGTGTTCCGCGCGCTCGACGGCCACTTGGTCAAGGGCAGTACGTACCACGAGCAAGCGAAAAGAATCTGCGGCGCGGCGTGTCTGCGCTCTAGCAAGCGCGGTCAAAATTTTCCGCTGGCGTATAGTCCAGAGCGAATCAAGGCCACGGATCTGCCGGCGTTGTGCTTTGCTCATGGGTGCAGCAACCGTTCCATGGCCGACTGAGTCGCACCCAGATCAGCGTCGGCAATCACCGACGCCGAGGCCGGCACCGACACCGGCACTGACGCGAACACGCGTGTATCGGATACTTCGTGATTGCCGAAGATCGGTTGACGCAAAAACGCGTCGATTGCCGCCCGCAGCGCCAGCGCCCGATCGGCCAAAGGGTCACTGCCCGGTTGATACTCACCCACCTGAACGAGCAATTCGATGCTGGCCAATTTCGCGATCAGCGCGCGCAACTGCAGCGCCAGTTCTGCGTGCCGCGCGCTGACAATTCGCGGCATAACACGACTGACGCTGCGCAGGATATCAATCGCCGGAAAGTGTCCAGCATCGGCGAGGGCGCGTGTCAAGACGATGTGGCCATCGACCAGCGAGCGAACCTCTTCGGCGATCGGATCGCGACCCCGATCGTCCTCGGTCAGTACCGCGTAGAACGCTGATATCGCACCCCGTCTGGCGGGTCCGGCGCGCTCGAACAAAGCCGGCAAAGTGGTCAGCACCGCTGGTGCCAGGGCATCACTGACCGACGCCTCGCCCATGTTCAGCGCCAGCTCACGTTGGGCGCGGACCAAGCGTGTGATCGAATCAACCAGTAGCAGCACGTGTTTGCCTTGCGCACAAAACTGCTCGGCAATGGCGGTTGCTGTCTGAGCGCACTTGATCCGTTCGAGCGCCGGACGATCCGAGGTCGAGGCCAGTACGACGCAGCGCTGCCGCATCGCTTCGCCCAGATGGTCGCGCACAAAATCGCCAACCTCACGGCCGCGTTCGCCGACCAGCGCGAGCACAACGACATCGGCCTTGCATTGCCTGACCAGGGCTGCGATTAACGAGCTCTTGCCGGTACCCGCCGGTGAGAAAATGGCAAGCCGCTGGCCTTGACCGCAGCTCAAAAGCGCGTCAATTGCGCGAATACCTGTCAACAATGGGCGTGTGATGGTCTGGCGACTCAAGGCTGCCGGCGGCTGGCGATCCAAGTTCCAGTCCGGCGCATCGCCAATGGTTCCAACACCGTGCGTGGTTCTCGCATTGTGAACCGTTCCCGCCTCGTGAACCGTTCCGACATCGTCAATTGGCCGGCCGTAACCGTCCAGTACCCGTCCAAGCACATCATCGCCTGCCGGAACGGTTAACCGACGGTTCAGCGCAATTACTTGTACCGTGTTGGCCAAAGGTGGCAACGGTGCCAAGCCGCTCAACAATAAATCCGGGCCTTGCAGACCGACCACTTCCGCCAACCCCAAGGACCGTCTTACTCCGGATTGAGTCTGGCACAGTTCACACAGTTCGCCGATCGCCGCGTTGACGCCGCGCGCACGGATCAAGCCACCGGTCACACTGTAGATGTGCCCCGCTTCGGTCAAGGGATTGGTTAGGCGCAGCGCTTCGTCAACACAGCGTTGCCAGCCTTGCAGATCAGGAAGTGACATCGGATTACGAAGATCTTTAGCAGAAAAAAAACGTTAACGAGCGAGGCGATCCATTATCGGAATCAACTGAGGGTTTGTCGCTCGTCCAAAAGGCTGAGTGGTCGTTAGGCCAAGTGGTCGAGACCGATGGTCGATGCCCGAAGCCATAGGCCTCGCTAGACTCTGAGATCAGGAAACTCAACATGCAGCGCTTTCATCCCGATTTGATCGAGGTTTGCAATCAGCAAGTATTGCGTGGTCGACAGCCGCTGCCTGCCGATTCAGGCACGCCGGCCACGCTCCTGTGCCGCTCGGCGATCGAGCGCTTTTCCGGTCAGGCCAGTTTGACTTTTATCTATCGCGAACAGCGTTGGCGCGTCCTGATTGCGCAGCCGACCCAACTGCCGCAACTGCAAGCGGTCTGCTGGCGTGCGTTGGAC
>JANORY010000552.1:0-1160 GCA_031415535.1 Burkholderiales bacterium
CTTCCATGGGAATTGAAAATGCCGAAACTCATCGGCGTTCACCTGAAAGGAAAATTGCGCGGATGGGCTTCTTCAAAAGATGTTATTTTGAAAGTTGCTGGCATTCTCACTGTAAAAGGTGGCACAGGGGCGATTGTGGAATATTTTGGCAAAGGCGCGGAGTCGCTGAGCTGCACCGGCAAAGGCACTATTTGCAACATGGGCGCGGAAATTGGGGCCACCACTTCGACCTTCGGTTACGACAAATCGATGGCCCGTTATCTCAAAGCCACGGGCCGCGCCAAAGTCGCGGCGATGGCCAATAAAGTTGCCGCGCACCTCACGGGCGATGCCGAGTGCTACGCAAATCCGGAAAAATATTTCGACCAGGTCATCGAAATCGACCTCTCCAAATTGGAGCCGCACGTCAACGGCCCGTTCACGCCCGATCTCGCGTGGCCGATTTCCAAATTCGCGGCGGCGGTCAAAAAGAACAATTATCCCTCAAAATTGGAGGTTGGCCTCATTGGTTCCTGCACGAATTCGAGTTACGAAGACCTCGACCGCGCGGCTTCGATTGCCCGGCAGGCGGTCTCGAAAAATCTGTCGGTGAAAGCCGAATTTACCATCACCCCCGGCTCCGAGCAGATTCGTTTTACCGTCGAGCGCGACGGCCTGCTGAAAACTTTTGAGGACATGGGCGGCCTGGTTTTGGCGAACGCCTGCGGCCCGTGCATCGGCCAGTGGGCCAGGCATATTGACGACGCGAATCGGCCCAACTCGATTATCACCTCGTACAACCGGAATTTCACGAAACGAAACGACGGCAATCCGAACACCCACGCATTTGTGGCTTCGCCCGAAATTGTCACGGCGTTCGCCATCGCGGGCGACCTGCGATTCAATCCGTTGAAAGACACCTTAATTAATAAGGACGGCGTGGCCGTGAAACTTGACCCGCCAAAAGGAGTTGAGCTTCCAAAAAAAGGCTTTGCTGTCGAGGACGCGGGTTTTGTCGCGCCGCCAAAAAGTGGCCGCAGCGTGAAAGTCTCAGTTGATAAAAAATCGGAGCGGCTGCAATTATTGAAACCGTTTACGGCCATTTCTGCCGACCAGCTTTCGGGAATGCGGATTTTGATAAAAGCCAAAGGCAAATGCACGACCGACCATATTTCGATGGC
>JANORY010000553.1:0-2992 GCA_031415535.1 Burkholderiales bacterium
TTCAAGCGCCGGCCGCGGCCGATGTACACCGTATCGCGGTTGATCTGCTCGTTCTGGATATCCTGCCGTTCACTGCGCCCGCCAAACGCAATGTGATGATTATCAGCGTCGGTCGGCGTGCGCACATTAGCGTACAGGCGCTGGCGCAACTGCTCAACAATCAAACCCGAATCCAGTTGCCAGCCACGATCGAACAGGTCTCGATGCTGCAAGCCGATCTGCGCTCGTGCACCCTGATCCGTGCTGTAGCCAACACCGAGCACCACGCGCTTGGTTTCGCGCTCGGTCAGTTCAACCCGCAACGGCACCCGCTCAAGTTTGGGGTCGTCATCGAGCGCCTGCTGATCGGGAATGACATAGGCACTGCTGAAATAGCCGGAATCACGCAAACGAGTCTGGAACAGCAGCACCGAATCAAAATCATAGGCTTCGCCGTCACTGAAGGGCTTTAAGTCCTCGACAATTTTTGAGTCGTAGCGCGACAGTCCATTCAGACTCAAGGCACCGAAGCTTAAACGAGCACCGCTGGCGACCTCAAGCTCCAGGCCGACCGTGGTGTTCGCGACATCGGCGGTCGCACGAGAAGAAACAAGTTGCGCACGCAGGAATCCGCGCTGCCGCATGGAATCCAGCAGTCCTCGTTTGCTGCTCTCCCAGTTATTGCTGTTATAGAACGTACCCTCCGGCAAATTCCAGCGTTGCCGCAGAGCCCGCTCAATCTCCGGGAACTCCTTGATCGGTCCCAGGATTCGAAGGTCGACCTTATTGACCGTCGTGCGCGCGCCGGCAATGATGCCGATCTTCACTTGTTTGGGGTCACCGCTCAGCTCGATCTCGTAATCGAAGTAGCCTTGCGATCGCAAGATCGTTTCGACCTCTTCACGCAAGCGGGCGAATAAGGCATCAAATTGTTCGGGCTGATACTCGGCGCGACGCCGCCAGCGACCAATCAGGGTCTGCCGCTCGATCAATAGTTTGATTTCGGGCGGTCCCTCAATTTCCAGCCGATAGTTCGAAATGCTCGCATTGGTGGGTGCCGCAGCGTCGGACCTGGTGGTCGCTGTTGGCGTGGTCGCTGTTGGCGTGGTCGCAGGAGAAGTCGTCGCAGCCGGCGACTGGCCCGACGGAACTTGCGCAGATGCCTGATGCTGCAGGTTGATCCCGACCAGGCATAACATCACCGCCCACCACACCAAAACCGCCACCCGATCAGACCACAATGGTTGATGCCGTACCGTTGCGCCGATTGACGATTTCACCGATTTTCCAGATCGTTTCACCGGCGGCGCGAAAGGCCCGCACCGCCGCCTCAGCCTCATCGGCCGCGACCACCAGGACCATACCGATGCCGCAATTGAACACCCGATGCATTTCGGCCTCGGCGATCTGGCCATGCTCACTGAGCCATGAGAAAATTTTTGGCGCTTGCCAGGTATCCTTGTAAAGTACCGCTTGCACATCGTCGGCCAAAATCCGCGGCACATTCTCGACCAGACCGCCACCAGTGATATGAGCCAAGCCCTTGAGGGTGACCTTGCCAAGCACCTCAAGCACCGGGCGCACATAAATTCGGGTCGGCGCCATCAAGGCTTCGGCCAGAGAGCGGCCATCAAACGGGTCGTGTAATTTCACAGACTCAATCGAACCATAGGCTCGTTCAATAATTTTTCGGATTAGCGAAAAACCGTTTGAGTGGGCACCGCTTGAGGCCAGACCGAGAATGACATCACTGCTGCGAATGCTTCGACCGTCGATAATTTTTGACTTTTCGACGACACCGACCGCAAAGCCGGCCAGATCGTACTCACCGGCCGGATACATGTCCGGCATTTCGGCGGTCTCACCGCCAATCAACGCACAATGCGCCAGCTCGCAGCCCTTGGCAACGCCGCCAATCACCTGCGCGGCGGTCTCGACATCGAGTTTGCCGCAGGCAAAGTAGTCCAGAAAAAACAACGGTTCGGCACCTTGAACGAGGATATCGTTAACACTCATGGCCACCAGATCGATGCCAACCGTGTCATGCTTGCCGAGCGTGAAGGCGAGCTTCAGCTTGGTGCCAACGCCATCGGTACCCGACACCAATACCGGCTCGCGATAGCGCTTCGGCACTTCGAACAAGGCACCAAAACCGCCGATTCCAGCCAAAACGCCGTCGCGAAGCGTACGCTTGGCAAGCGGCTTGATTCGGTCAACGAGTGCGTCACCAGCGTCGATATCGACACCAGCGTCTTTATAGGAAAGAGGAGTGGTCACAGAGTTTGGTCCCGCCAGAATACAATCCGGACGCTGAATTCTAGACTGTTCAATGCAACTTACCGATCGTCAACGCCAAACTCTACTGTGGACCGCCGTCGGTGCGGTCCTGATCTGGGCAATGGTGGTGCTCGGCCCGGTACTGACGCCGTTTGCGGCGGCGGCGATTTTGGCCTATGGACTACAGCCGACAGTGGAATGGATGGTCAAACGCCACCTGCCCCGCGCCCTGGCAGTGACTCTGACCATTATGCTGGCGGTGCTGGCCGTAGCGTCGATTTTGTTGATCCTGGCACCAAACGTAAAAAAAGAGTTCGTGCAGAATCGGGTCCAGTTGCCCAGCCTGATAGCCAACCTGACCGAAAAATTAAATGCCACCGTATTGCCCTGGCTGAGTGCCAATTTCGGCCTGCCCCTGACCCTGGACGCCAGCGCACTACGCGGCTGGTTGACGCAACATCTGGCCGCAAGCGGCGAGGACTGGGCCGCTACTTTGTTCAATTATTTAAAGTCCGGCGGCAACACCTTTTTGCAGATCCTCGGATTCCTGTTCCTGGTGCCGGTCGCGCTGTTCTATTTGCTGCTCGATTGGCCGAAGAATGTAAGCCGGCTTGAGCGGCTGATTCCGCCGCGCTGGCAGCCGGTGGTGGCCGACTGGTTGGGCGAAATCAACACCCTGCTCGGGCAGTATCTACGAGGTCAGTTCCTGGTCATGTTGTGCCTGGCTGTGTTGTAC
>JANORY010000554.1:0-1459 GCA_031415535.1 Burkholderiales bacterium
GCCACGTTGCCGCCGCCGCCGGTCAATAATTACAACAACCCCGATTTTACCGACCCCGTCGTCGCCGAAGGCGATGTCTGGCTCGATGCGCCGTATGATGGCAATGCCGAAGGCTATCGGATTGAAAGCTGGCGCGGCTGGTGGCATGAGCAGATTTTGGCCGAACAGGCGAGCATCCGCGAGCGCATGACCATGTTTTGGCACTACCATTTTGCGACGCAAACCACCGAGGTTTATTGGGGAAAACATTGATACGGCCTCAACCAGAAGCTGCGGCAAAACGCCCTCGGCAACTTCAAAGACCTCGTAAAAACCGTGACCAAAGACAGCATGATGCTGTTTTATCTGAATGGTTATCTGAACACAAAAGGCGCGCCCGATGAAAATTACGCCCGCGAATTGCAGGAGCTTTTCACCGTCGGAAAAGACTCGCCGAACCAGTTCACCGAAGACGATGTGGTGGCCGCCGCGCGGGTTTTGACCGGCTGGCGAATCAATTTTACGGACGGCACTTCGTGGCACGACGTACTCGCCCACGATTTTGCAGACAAACAGTTTTCCGCTTTTTATGGAAATACGGTCATTCCGGGCAGTGTTTTTGGCGATGCGGAACTCGATTCGCTGGTTGACATGATTTTCGCCCGCCCGGAAGTTGCCCTTTTCATCTGCCGTAAAATTTACCGCTGGTTTGTCTATTACGACATCAGCCCGGCCACCGAGCAGATGGTCATCGAGCCGCTGGCCATGATTTTCCGCGACAACAATTATGAAATAAAACCGGTGATGGATGCCCTGCTCAAAAGCGAGCATTTTTTCAACGCGGCGCAAACGGGCTGTTTCATCAAAACGCCGGTTGACCAGGTGCTGGGCACGCTCCGCTCGTTCAATTTGACCATTCCGGCCACGACTCCGTGGGACGGGCTGCTGCTGCAATATTATCTGTCCAGTTTCATGAGCGATGCGCGAATGCTCCCCGGCGACCCGCCCAACGTGGCTGGCTGGCAGGCTTTCCGGCAAACGCCGCAGTTTTATCGAATCTGGATAAACGGCGATTCGCTCAGAAGCCGCAACGGTTTTACGGACGTGATGGCCGCCTATTTTCTGGAATCGACCAACGACCAGCTCAAAATTGACCACATCGCCTTTGCCAGCCAGTTCTCCGACCCGTCCGACCCCGTGAAATTGGTGGAAGAAATTACGCAACTGCTCCTGCCGCAGCCGCTTTCGGTTTCGAAAAAATTCCTGCTCAAAGCGGTGCTGCTTTCCGGCCTGCCGACCGATGCCTATTGGACGGCGGCCTGGCTCGATTACGTCAACAATCCGACCGACCCGATGGCCATTCAAACTGTCTGGTCGCGCTTGCAGACGATGCACCTTTATCTGATGCGGCTGCCGGAATTTCAGTTGGCGTAAAATCAGTTGAATTGCGGTTGTCGCTCTGGGACTGTGCTTTTTGTCA
>JANORY010000555.1:0-1052 GCA_031415535.1 Burkholderiales bacterium
AAGTGCGTGCACCATGGTCACACCATTGCCTTCGGTGCCGGCGTAGTACTCCCAGAGAATCGGGCCCCACCAATCGATCATCTGTTGTTTGACCGGAATCGGACAGGGTGCGGCCGCATGAATGGCACAACGCAAACTGGCGAGCCGATATTTTTGTCGTACCGCTACATCCAGTTTGAGCATGCGCACGAACATGGTCGGCACAAGCTGCGAATGAGTCACCTGATACTGATCGATCAGGCGCAAGAACGCCTCGGCTTCGAAATGTTCCATGATCACGCAGCTTGCACCCAGCCTTAGGGCGAGCATGGTAAAGCGCAACGGTGCCGCATGATAAAGCGGTGCCGGCGACAGGTAGATGCTGTCAAAACCCAATTGATAGGCTTGGCGAGTTATCTCGATTTGCGGATTGCTCGCATCTATCGCCGCGCCGTCGGGTGGCACAAACACGCCCTTGGGCCGACCGGTGGTTCCGGATGAATAGAGCATATCGCCCCCGGCCGATTCGTCGGCGATCCGCGTCGCCGGGTAGCGCGCGAGCGTCGCTTCATACGGTCGATACGAGCTGTCCATCAATGCATCCGAGGGCGGCGAATCGATCAGCAATCGCGCCTCGAGTTGCGGCGTGAGCGCAACCAAGTCCTGAGCCAGCCCAGCGAGGGCGACCGACGTGATCAAAACCTTTGCCTGGCAGTCTTCAATAATGTAGGCGGCCTCGCTGGCGGTCAAGCGGCTGCTCATGGCGGTGTAGACCAGCCCGGCCCGATGCGCACCAAAACAAATCTCGAAATAGCGCAGATGGTTCTCGAGCAGAATCGCAATGTGGTCGCCTGCTGCAAGTCCCATCGCGCGAAACATCTGCGCCACTTGATTCGAGCGGTCTTCCAGCTCGCGATAAGTCAGCACCTGGCCTGAACCCGCCATGATGCAGGCAGCCTTGTCTGGATGAGTCTTGGCGTGCCAGGACGGATGCATCGAATTCTCCGGTTCGGTGATTAATCCATTTCAACCACAATCTTGCCGGCAAAACGGCGATCGCGCAAAGCGGCCAG
>JANORY010000556.1:0-1691 GCA_031415535.1 Burkholderiales bacterium
CAGATAGTGAAAGAACAAGCGAAAGTAGTTAACCCGTACGTTGCCGAACAGTTCGCTAACCGTCGGCGGTTGGGCACGAAGGGCATCGTCTTCGCCGTACACCAACTCCTTTCGGTAGGCCGCCTCAACGCGCTGGTTTTCATACTCCAGGCCGGGTAATTTGAAGCCGATCAAGGCCAGTAAAACGGTGCCGGCCAGTGCGAACAGAATCGCAACATAAACCAAGGCGTGGCTAACATGGCCGACCCAGGGCAGCTCAGTGATTTTCTCCGACAGCGTCCAGAGTATCGGCAGAAATGCAAACAAGGTCATGAGGCTGCGCATGAAGCTGACCCCCAGTCCTTCGACCAAGCGCGCGAACCGCATGGTGTCTTCCTGGACGCGTTGTGATGCGCCTTCGATATGCCGAACCTTGTGCCAGTGTTCCGTGTAGTACGCGTTCATCGCCGTACGCCAGCGAAATACATAGTGTTTGATGAAGAAGTCGAGCACCACTGCGATGGCAATGAACAACAGCGCAATTTCGAAAAAAGTCGTCATTTGCGCCATGTATTCGGTCAGGGTGATCGAACCCGGTTTACCCAGCGCTTTTTGGATCAAATTGTAGAAGTCGCCGAACCAGTTGTTGATCTTGACGTCGAGTTCGACCTTGTACCAGGTCGTGAACAAAATCAATGCCGAACCGAGAATGGACCAAGGCCACCATTGGCGAGCCATAAAAAATGAACGAAACATGCGGATTCCCAGTAGCGCGGTGAGAGCTTGATATTAGCGTGTCATTTGCTACCGGCCGGGC
Source organism: Burkholderiales bacterium (assembly GCA_031415535.1). Classification (GTDB taxonomy): domain Bacteria; phylum Pseudomonadota; class Gammaproteobacteria; order Burkholderiales; family Burkholderiaceae_E; genus JANLTP01. Next base: position 797 of record JANORY010000556.1, read on the forward strand.
GTGCGGCGAGGGCTAACAGACGCTCGCCTTGCGCCAGGGTTTGTTGGTAGGCCGAATCAATCGCGCGTCGCCGAAACTCTTCGGTGAAGCTGACCCAGTAACCGAAGGACGGATGCAAGTTCAGATCGGCCGCCTTGACGTCAGGTTCGGTCAGCGCGCGCTTGGCTAGATCGCCGACGCGAAATCGTTCGGCCTCCGGTGGTGCCTTATTCTCATGCGCCGAAACGTCAACACTGAGCACCCGAGTAGCGCCCAGTTGGCGCGCCAACCGAACCGGCAGCGGGGCCACGCGGTCGGGATCAACATAACTTTGGCCGCGAATTCGCACCGGGGTGAAGGTCTGGGGAATGGCACAGGAGGCCTGGATGGCAACGCCCGAGTTGCCCTGTACAAAGGCCATGGGTGTCTGATCGATATCGCGAACCGCCACGGCAGCGAATCGAATTCCGAGCTTTTCGAGCGGACGATTTTCAAGGGTACGATTGACCCAGTTAGCAATGGCGGCACCGGAGAATCGTTCACGAGCACCAACCGCAACACGCAGCACATCGGTGACACCGATCCGCAGGGCGATTCGCTCAATCGCCGCGCCGCTCAGGCCGGCAGCGTACAGCGCACCGACCAGCGAGCCGATCGACGCGCCGACGATCAAATCGGGCTTGAAGCCTAACTGGTCGAGTGCTTTCAGCACACCGACATGTGCAAAGCCGCGCGGCCCGCCAGATCCAAGGACCAAGGCTAGTGGATTAGCGGGCAGGGCGCTCAAGGTGCCCTGGGCCGTCTGCGGTGCGCCATCGTCGTCGTGATCAACATCGGTTGCGAAGGTGCACGCTGAAAGGCCGAGATTGGTGGCCGCCAGCGTGCCGATTGAACTTAGAAAGAGACGTCGGCGCGA
>JANORY010000557.1:0-1873 GCA_031415535.1 Burkholderiales bacterium
TCGTCGTCGACGACCTGCACGTGAATGGGGTTCGTGGCGGCGTGCAAAGTTACAGAAGCGATGGATCGCTGGCCGGTTTGGGCCGCAGGGGGCAATTCAAGGTTAGCGCTCGCCGCTCTTATTACCCCTTTGTTTTGGCGGAAAACGGTGACGACGTCACCGCCGAAGTCAGTGCCGAGGAATGCGCCCGGCCATTTTTTATATATGGCGTAAAAAACTTCGCAGCGAACATTACTCAAAAAAATAATCACCCCTCCTATACGTCTATCATCAAGCGATACAAAAACAATACCATTGGCGTCCGGGTAAAAATCGTTGCCGACATTAATATTGCGTCGGTTCGTGAGTTGGTGAGCATCGACCATCAAAACAATGACGGCGCAGCTTCGATCATTCAGGACGTTTCAATCGCTTACACGATCAATAGTGTCGCGGGCAGTGGCACGACCGGAACTTATGCGGTCGTCAACCTTGCGCACTACCCGCTCTCTGGCTCAATGAATACGACCAATCTGGGGACCTATCGGAACATCGAGATACTGGGACTTCCGGGGCCGTACCCGGCCGACGTCAACAGCGAGTTTTCAGCGTCGGCGACGCCGCTCAATGTGTTTCGGCTGATGCCGGGGCACGGGTTTGTGTTCAACCTGGCCACCGCAGGCGCGCAGAACATTAATCGTTAAGTCGCCGCCAGTCGTTAAGTCGGTGCCAGTCGTTAAGTCGGTGCCAGTCGTTTAGCCGTCGGCATCAATGCTCGGGTAATCAATCGGGCCGCAGGGACCTCAACCCATCGGTATAGCGCGTTGGCGATCAGGAGCATGAGGCCGGCGACCACTACCCCGATTCCGAGGCTGCTCACGTGAAGCGGCGATTCGCTTGCGCCGAGCCATTTTCCAATCGAGTGAATGATCGAAACTCCAATGTACTGATGGATCAGATAGAGACTGTACGAAACGACCCCGATTCGGGTCAAGGCACCAACCGAGAGCATTCGTTGTAAGACCGAAGATTTCATGGCGGCAATAAATAGTGCGGACATCACCAGGCAGGCGATTGCCTCGGCAGGTCGATCGTTCAAATAGTTCCACAAGGGCGCGAGTACGAGTGCGCTGAGCAACATGGCGCGAGACCAGATGTTCGTCTTGCCGGAATGTTCGACGTACAGGCCGATACCAATCATGAACAGCGGCAAAAACGGCGCGATCAACACCAGATCAACCAACAGATAGCGGGTTGATCCAAACGCCTTCAGTAGCGCGCTGGCGAGCAATATGCCGTTACCCAACAGAAAGAAATTACGTAAGAAGTGGGTCTTCGACGCGTAATAAACCATCGCAATCATGAAGTAAAACTGGACCTCGATGTATAACGACCAGTAGACGCCATCCATCGACTGCAAATCGCGCATTCGGAATATCAGTTCAAACATCGACGGACTGACGAAGCTTAGCGAGCTTATGAAATTGGTAGGCCGGGTGTCAAAACTAGCCTGGGGTTGCCAGGACAGGAACGCAAAAGTCAGAAGGCTGCAAACCAGCATCGCCGGATACAGTCGCGCTAGCCGTCTTGCAAAAAACTCCCAGCCGCCCTCACACCGGTTCAAGGTCAGGGCAATGACAAAACCGGAAATAATGAAGAATAATTGAACGCCGTAGCCGCCATACTTGAGCGGCCAGAAATTGGCTATCAAGTCACCGTATGGGTACAGGTTCTGCGAATGACTGGGCGGTGTCCATCGACTGAAATAGTGGTAGCCGATCACCAGCAGAATCGCAATGCCGCGCAGGCCATCGAGAAAACCCAGACGGGCACTGGCTTTCGAATGAGTAATCGTGATGGAATTCATAGTCGACGACTGCTGGTTCGAGGAAGA
>JANORY010000558.1:0-1573 GCA_031415535.1 Burkholderiales bacterium
CCTCGGCCGCCAAGGCGGGGGTGCACGGTGCCAGTCGCTCGCTATCCCTGGAGGTGGCGAGCCGAGGTATTACCGTTAATGTCGTGGCACCTGGCATTATTGAATCGCCGATGAGCGCGCAAGCCTTTCCGAAAGAGGTGATCGCGCAGATGGTGCCGGCCAAGCGCGCCGGTACACCCGAGGAAGTCGCTGCGCTGGTGGCGTTCCTGGCTTCGGATGCGGCCGCCTACATTACCGGGCAAGTTATCTCAATCAATGGAGGTATGGCATGACCTACTGTGTTGCGCTAAAGCTCAATGCCGGTCTGATATTTCTCTCGGACTCGCGTACCAACGCCGGACTCGACCAGATCAGCACGTTTCGCAAGATGATTGTTTACGAGAAACCGGGCGATCGATTCATGGTGTTACTGTCGTCAGGCAACTTGTCGGTTGCCCAATCGGTGAGAGAGATTTTGCAAGTCGAACGACTCAAGAGCGAAGACGGCGGTGACCCGATCACGATCTGGAACGCCACCAGCATGTTCGACGCGGTGCGGGTGCTCGGCGCAGCCGTTCGGCATGTGCATCAGCGCGATGCCAAGGCGCTGAGCGACTCGGGCGTCGACTTTAATGTAAATCTGATTTTTGGCGGCCAGATCAAAGGCGAGGGTCTGCGTTTGTTTCAAGTCTATTCGGCGGGTAACTTTATCGAGGCGACGGTCGAGACACCGTATTTTCAGATCGGTGAATCGAAGTATGGCAAACCGGTCCTGGATCGTGTCATTACGCCGGAAACACCGCTCGATGAAGCCGCAAAATGCGCGCTGGTGTCGATGGATTCAACCCTGAAATCGAACCTGTCAGTAGGCCTGCCGCTCGATATGGTCATCTATGAAGCCGACCGCTTCGAGACCGATAAAATAGTGGCGATTGACGAGTCAAATCCCTACTTCAAGATGGTCCGCGAGAGCTGGGGCGCGCGGCTGCGGCAGGTGTTCGACAGCATTGAAGATCCAACCTGGAACGGCGGCCAGACCGAAGTTCCTCTGATGACGATTGGCAAGCGCAACAAGCCGCTGAAGAAGATCAGCTCGCCGAAGGAAAAGCTGATCTAGCTGGCGACATCACATCGCGGAGTCAGCATGCAAATTCAGCTAGCGAACACGTACGGTCCGCCGCGCTCGAGGGCCTTTTGGTAGGCCGCACGCGCCTGGAAGCGCTTGACCCAGGCACCCAGATTCGGATAAAGCGTGCGATCGGCAAGTGCACCGGCGGCTTCGCCGACAAAACTCATTTGAATGTCGGCACCACTGAGTTTGTCGCCGACCAGCCATTCCTTACCTTGCAGGGACCGATCTACAAACCCGAGGTGATTCGCCAATTCACTTCCAATGCGCGGTGACAGCGCTGCGCCGGCTTCGCCCAGGCGCGACACGTAGTGCTTGAGCATCAGCGGCAACATCGCAGAGCCTTCGGCATAGTGCAGCCACTGCAAATAGGTTTCGTAGTCCGACGATGAGATCTCCGGCTGCAGACGCCCGCCGTGACGGCGAATCAAGTAATCGACGATCGCGCCGGACTCGAACACGACG
>JANORY010000559.1:0-4712 GCA_031415535.1 Burkholderiales bacterium
GAGGGCGATCCAAAGGCGGCCTGCATCGTCGGCAATGCTGACCGGCTGAATGACCGAATCGGCCTCTACTTTTGCGGCCAGAAAGCTGACCGAGGCCGGCCGGTAGACAGCCGGGTAGCCGCTGCGAACCATGGCCAGAAAATTCTCGGGTGAACCGAAGCGCGCGCGCGTTCCAGGCGTAGCGTAGGAGAACGCTTGCTTGGCGTCGTCGGCGGCGAAGGCTTCGAGTTGCGCCTCTATTACGAGGCGCGCCTGACCGGCCGGCGTAGCTTCGGTAGTTTGTGCTGTTGCACCCTGCAGGAACATTAGGGCTGCCAGAGCAACCAGAAAACCTCTAAAGATGAACATCGCTACTCCCCAGACAGGCAAAACCACCGACTTAAAGCTTACTCCAGATTCTGGTCAGGAACCCGATTGAGACTGAGTATGGATCAGCCCAGGCTTGCTTACAACATGGCATAAGTGCACGTGGCATGCGCCACCACTTTGCCGTCCGGACCGGTCAACTCGATCTCGCCGAAGGTCAGGGTTTTACCGGGTTTGATGACGCGCGCCGTTAATAGGACATCGCCGTTAGCGACCGGTCGCATGAACGAGATATTCAAACTGACGGTCGTCATTGGTCGGAAGCCGCCGAGAAAACCGGCGATCGCCATGATCATCGCTGTATCTGAGGCCGACATCAAAGCTTGGCCGCAAATCGTGCCACCTTCCCGGCAAAGCTTTTGATCAAACGGCAGGCGCAGGCGCGCCGCTGACGCATCAACCTTTTCGATGTCCAGATTCAGGTCGTTGACCCAGGGGGATACTAAATCGCGCAGCCATCCTCGCGCGGCCAGGGTCAGCGAATCTCGTGTGTCGGCTGGGTCGGTGGAATGCTGCATTGGAGCGTTGAACTCAGGCTTCGGCGGGTTCAAGTGCGATGATCCTCAGAAATTTTTCGGTCTTGCGCAGTTTAGCCGAGCCCGAAACGCCAGCACGCACGTCAAGCTGCGACTCAGATCGAAGTACGTCAGAATACCGATCTTCAGCAGATTCGAGATAGTTGATTCGAAAACACCCTCTGACAAAAAGGAAGATTCAATATGAAAGTACGTGCAGCCATTGCCGTCAAGGCCGGTGCCAAACTGGAAATTGACGAGGTCGATCTTGACGGCCCGAGGGCCGGCGAGGTGCTGGTTGAAATCAAGGCGACCGGCATTTGCCACACCGACGAATACACCTTGTCGGGCGCGGACGCCGAGGGCCTGTTTCCGTCAATTCTCGGGCATGAAGGCGCTGGCATCGTGGTCGACGTTGGCGCGGGGGTTACTTCGCTTAAAAAGGGTGATCATGTCATTCCGCTTTACACGCCGGAATGCCGGGTTTGCAAAAGTTGCCTGAGCCGCAAAACCAATTTGTGCACATCGATTCGTGCCACTCAGGGTCGTGGCGTGATGCCGGACGGCAGCAGCCGGTTCAGCCGCAAGGGGCAAATGCTGCATCACTACATGGGCTGCTCGACCTTTGCGAATTACACCGTCTTGCCCGAGATTGCCCTGGCGAAGATTCGTGACGACGCGCCGTTCGAGAAGGTTTGCTACATCGGCTGCGGCGTGACCACCGGCATCGGTGCGGTGATCAACACCGCCAAGGTCGAGCCGGGTGCCAATGTGGTGGTGTTCGGACTGGGCGGCATTGGCTTGAATGTCGTTCAAGGTGCGAAGATGGTCGGTGCCAACCTGATCGTCGGGGTTGACTTGAATCCGGCCCGCGAGGCGCTGGCGCGCCAATTCGGCATGACGCATTTTGTCAATCCCAAAGAGGTTAAGGGTGATCTGGTGGCTCATCTGGTCGAGCTGACCGGTGGCGGCGCTGATTACAGCTTCGAGTGCGTCGGCAATACCACCCTGATGCGACAAGCCTTGGAGTGTTGCCATCGTGGTTGGGGGGTGAGCGTGATCGTCGGTGTCGCAGGTGCCGGCCAGGAAATTTCAACCCGACCGTTTCAATTGGTCACCGGTCGGCGCTGGATGGGTACCGCCTTTGGGGGTGCCAGAGGTCGCACCGATGTGCCGAAAATCGTCGACTGGTATATGGATCGAAAAATCAATATTGATGATCTGATCACCCATGTCATTCCGCTTGAACGAATTAATGAGGGCTTCGACATGATGAAGGCGGGTACCTCAATTCGTACTGTCGTAACATTCTGAGCTCAAGCGGGCCAGGGTGGCAAGCCCGCAACCAGCTTGTCGTGTCCAAGTCATTGCGACGTGGTTTTCCGTCATCACCGCAGGCGAAGATACACAACATCGTGCTTGCTGAAAAACACAATAGTTGCCATCACGTTGGTTGACCATGCTCACAAGTCCCGTGCATGGAATTGATCCAACTCACGCTTTACGGCCTATTGATTCAGGCTCAAAATTTCTCCTGAGCTCATCCTTGGTGCCTGACAGACTGCTCAGCGCTCGCCAGTTGCCGGTTTCATGGCGGACTCGGCCGGCGACGATGGCGGGGTGAATCCGAAGCTGATTCGCCAGCGCGAGCGCATCTTCTAGCAAAAGACTGATCTTGACAGTCGATTTTTCCCATTGCGCCAGCGGGATTAGCGCGTCGCGCGCACCTTGGTCAGCATCTTGCTCTTCGTGGCTTACTCGGGTTTTGTCGTCCAAGTTATCGGCTATAAAGAGGTGCGATGCCGTCAGGTGTCTTTGTACATGCACCAATTCATGTAACAGCGCGAACCAGAAGTGATCTACGCGATCGTGCCGTAACGTTAGGGCAACGATCGGGACCCCATCGTCGAGCATCGCGGCACCATCCAGGTAGGTTTTTTTGAAGTGCGGTTCGATGACAAACATGATGCCGCAATCGGCTAGAAACTCCTGCGCCAGTTGCGGTCCGGTCTCGAACCGGGACAGCTTGGCAAGATCACGCAGCAAGTCTGAACTGATAGTGCCCGGCTGGTACTTGTAGGCGAGTTTCATGGCGCGCGCTTTCTTGAAAACACACAGGCGCCAAACCAGCAACGCGTACTCATCCATGACCCGCGAGCCGCTTTGATGCAGGGGCGCTCGAAGCAGCGCAGGACGCGCGCCGTCACCGACGGTGCCACGCATGAACTTGCGCACCAGGTCTTCTGCGTATTCCTTGACTTGCGTGATACCGCCCTTGAAGTCGACAAAATGACCGCGTTCCCACATTTCCATCAACGGAAATCTCGTGTAGTTGTACTGTGGCTCCGATGTCAGATCGACGTCCGCATCTTCGGAGCCCGAGATCAGAACGTCCGCTGGAATCTTAAGCCCTGCATGGAGCCTGCGAATCATCGAAAGGCTGAGCGGTCGTTTGCGTGCGAGCACTTCGGACACCTTGGAGATAGAGCCAAAATAGGGCACCAGGTCCTTTTTGCTGAGCCTTTGCTGATCGATGCGAAATAGGATCGCCTCAATCGGATCCGGGCTGACCGGCGCCACTTTGCTGCGCTCATAAGACTCAATCACCAGCGCCAGCAGCTCCAGTTCCGCCTCTTCACTCGAACCCGCCTTGAAGTCCTTGTCCATGAGCGCCGAAAGACGAGCCAACGACTCTGCGTAACTGCGTTGCGTTTTGATGACTCTAACCTGATTTTTCATGGCCAGATCCTTTCTTCCGGTTGGGTTATTTACGCCGCGCTTGAAAATCCTGCTTTTCGTATTCGGCGTGCGTTCCAATCCACTCGATCAGAACGATTTCATTCTGATACCTTACCTTCACTACAAGACGATAAGAATTACCCTTGATGTTGAAGATCACCCTGTTCTCAGCCAGAAAACTGGCGCTGGGAAATCGATCCTTTACATCCTGAGGCCCGGACCATTGGGCCGCTTCGACCTCCGCGCGCCAGGCCTCCAGCGCCCCTCGAGAATCCGCATGACCGCGCTTAAATTCCTCCAGCGTGAGTAGGCCGAGCAATTGCATGGTGTCTTGACAAAATTCCCACGAAGGATAATATTGTAGTTTCCCAAATTGGGAAATGTCAACCATTTCCCAAGATTCACTAGGCTGTCCGTCGGCTTGGCTTTGCCAGGAGTGTTGATGCCGTTTGAGCAGATTCGGGCGCAGGGTTACGAAGGCGGCTGCACCCGGTTGACGGATTTAATTCGCGATTTGTGCCGACAGGAAGGTGCGGCGGTGGTGAGCGGGATTGTGCCGTTCGAAAAAGTTTTGCGATGGCGATGCCGCCCAAATCAACCGCGTGATGCAACGCCACTCGATTAACTGCATCGACTTCCCAGTGGGCATTCACCATGCAAGCCTGAAAAAGATGCTGGTCAGCTACAGCAATGTCCAACGGCACACCGTGATGGCAAAGCGCGAAAGATAGGAACTCCAAACGATGTTTTTCGACTTGAGGCACTCGGCGTGGCCACTGAACTGATAGTCTGTCGGTGAACAGTCGGCGCGATCACCCACAAAACACCTCGCTTGGCGGACGTTGTCGGCGCAATGCCGGACACAAATCGGCGATGCTGGTCGGCACAACACCTCGCGCGAGCATTGACATGAACACTTCGTATACGTCAGTCTTCGAGCCTGACTTGCGCAGCGCTCCCTCATCGTTGAACCAGACGTAAACGATCACCTTGACGGGGCTCGAGGCAAACCGGAAGAAGAGCCGGTACCGATCCGGCAGGCCTTTCTTTACTCGCCGCCAGTTTGTATTGCCGGCATCGAGCGTCTTGCCG
>JANORY010000560.1:0-1085 GCA_031415535.1 Burkholderiales bacterium
CGCGGCTTTGTCGCCGACTTTGAAAACATCCTCGAAAGCTCGACGATGGGCGCGGAAGTGACCACTTTTTCGAAAACATCGACCGACCCGATTCAGACTTCGCCTGCGGCGGGCGTTGCCGAGCTGTTCAAAAAAGGGATTCGCATTTTCTCCATTTTCGGCCACTCGAATACCAACACATTTGATTATCACATTGACGCGCCGGAAAGTTTTATGAACAAAGGCCATTATCCGTTGATAGTCGGATTTGGCTGTTATTCGGGCAATTGCACGGCCAACGGGCGCGGTTTTGGCGAGCGGTACACCCTCGCGGCGGAGAGCGGCGGCATTGGCGCGTGGGCGACGAGCGGGTTCGGGTACCTCTCGGATTTGCATCCGGTTGGCGTGAATCTGTTTGAAAAAATAGGCGGCTCGATGCATGGGCAGGCCATCGGCGACATCTGGCGGGCGACCGTTTCGCAGATGGCGAAGCCGCTCGGCGAGGTCGTTTTCAATCAACTTTTGCAGCAGATTGTCTTTCAGGGCGACCCCGCGATTCGGATAAATGCCGCGCCGGGGCCGGATTATGTCATCGACCCGGCTTCGGTTTCGGTGTCGCCGAGTCCGGTTTCGATTGAGCGCGACAGTTTTCAGGTGCGTTTTGACCTGCTGAATTTGGGGCAAAACCGGCCCGATTCCGTTTTTCTTGAAATTCAACAACGGCGGCCCGACGGGCAAACGGCGGTCGTGGCGAGCGGCCTCGTCGTTCCAAAATTTTGGAAAACGGGGGTCAAAATGAGTGTTTCGACTCCAAAAACAGGCAAAATGGACTGGCTTGGCTGGAATCGGCTGTTCATCACGGTCGATGCGCCGAACAAAATTGAGGAGCTTCCAGCCGCCGCCGAGCTGAATAATCAGCTCATCGGCCCCGATGGCCAGGCGGGCGTGGATGCCTATTTTTTTGGAAACGACGTGATGCCGATTCGGCCCGCCGACCTCGCGATTGTTCATGAAAATTTCCTCACTAATAATAAGGTGTCTCTCGCGGCTTCGACGTTGAACCCGTTTCAGACGGCTCAAACTTTTTTCTGGGAAATTGACACGAC
>JANORY010000561.1:0-1454 GCA_031415535.1 Burkholderiales bacterium
TCGTCGGTGACGGGCGCGGGCAGATTGGAAAAAACCGGTGCGACCTTTCCGGCCGGCACATTGACCGGTGCGCCGAAGGTACGTGCAATGCAGATCATCGATGAACTTGAGCCGACCAAACGCGGCATCTATGGCGGTGCCTGCGGCTATCTGAGTTACTCGGGCGAGATGGATGTCGCGATCGCGATTCGCACCGGCATCATCAAACACCAAACCCTGTATGTTCAAGCGGCGGCCGGTATTGTGTATGACTCCAGCCCGCAGGCCGAGTGGGCCGAGACCGAGGCCAAGGCGCGCGCCGTGTTGCGCGCTGCCGAATTGGTCGAGGAGGGCTTTACCCGTGAACTCTGAGGAGGTACTAGTTACCCGGCTTGGCCAGGTTCAGTGCCCAGTAGCTATCGGCACCACCGGCACTTTGTGCAATACCGACATCACTGAAATTTGGACTCATCACATTGGCGCAGTGTCCAGGACTCTCGACCCAACCCTGCAAGACATCGGCCAGCGTTTCGTAGCCCGACGCAATATTCTCGCCGACCGTGCTCCAGACATAACCGGCATCGCTAACCCGCTGACCAATGCTCGAGTTCGCGCTGCCGGTGTGGCTCAAGGTGTCGGTGCTTTTCATGTGCTGCGCATGTTGCACGGCCGCAGCTTCAAGCTTGGCGCTGCCGGCAAGCGCCGAGGTCGCAGCAAAACTGATGCCGCCACAATTGCGCGCGCTGGCGCGAATCGCGTTGATCTGAGTGACCCCTTGGCCAGTCAGGGCACTGGTCGGTGTGCTGTCGACCGAGCGCGGCACGGCGGCGCTGCTGCCGGCGGCAGCGGTGCCGGCGTTGGTACCAGCGTTGGTACCAGCATTAGTGCCCGCGTTCGAGTTCGAATCGCTGCTCGAACCGCACGCGGCCAACAGAGCGAAGAGGGCGGTGCAGGCAAAACCGGCGGCGATCTGTTTGACTTGGCGCATGGCAAGAGGAACACTTATTGTTATCGATCGCCCAGTGTGCGGTCGGGCGAGCGCTTTAGCCCATGGGTGTGCCGATCGACGGCTGATTTTAATCCATCGATGGCGCTCCATTCGTACGCTTGCCAACAACCAGGTTCGATCCGATGACCACCCTGATGATCGATAACTACGACTCGTTCACCTACAACCTGGTGCAGTACCTCGGTGAGTTGGGCGAAGAGGTCAAGACGGTGCGCAACGATGAAATCACGCTTGAGGCGATTCAAGCGCTGCGCCCGGAACGCATCGTGATCTCGCCCGGCCCGTGCACGCCGAACGAAGCCGGTGTCTCGCTGGCGGTGCTCAAGCACTTCGCCGGTCGCCTGCCGATATTGGGCGTTTGCCTGGGTCATCAGGCGATCGGTCAGGCCTTTGGCGGTAAGGTCGTGCGAGCGCGGCGCGTCATGCACGGCAAGCTCGATACGATCCAGACCGATGGCGCAGGCGT
>JANORY010000562.1:0-1157 GCA_031415535.1 Burkholderiales bacterium
CCTCCCTGCTACCATAGTCGCGGTTCAGTGGGCCTGGCGTCAAGCCGATTAGGCCGTAAACGCGCCGATTTCAGGTCGTTCTAATACCAAAGTTTAGACGGCTAATCCCAAGGAACTATTGAAACCCGACAGTCGTTTGGCTACCAGCCGGGCGGCAGAGGCTTTCGAATAATAATTTTTCGATCGATCGTGCTCAGATAACCGCCAACCGTCAGTTCCTTGAGCACTTTGCTGACCATCTCGCGTGAGGCACCGACATAAGCCGCGATCTTTTGATGCGTCAAGCGCTCGGCGATGACACGGTTGCCCTCTGAGTCGGGTACCGCAAGGCGCTCGAATAGATCCGAAATGCGCCGGTAAACACCCAGCAAGGCCAGGCCGCGGGTGGTTTTGGTCAGCACCCGCACCCGATGGATCAGTCGACTGATTAGTTCGGCCGCGAACTCCGGAAACTCCGCGAAATGCGATTCCAGAGTGCGACAGGTCAGCACCGAGCAGATCGTCGGCTCGATTGCTTTGACCGATGCCGAGCGCGTTCCGCCATCAAGGGCCATCTCGCCGAAGTACTCGCCGGCCGATTGATTCGAAAAAATCACCTCGCGCCCGCCACTGTCGCGCGAGTAGGCTTGTACCGAACCCGACAAAATAATGAAGAACTCGTCGCCGCTATCGCCTTCCCGAATAATTGTGGCACCGCGCGGGTAGCGCCGCACGACGCCTTTATAGGCCAGCACCCGCACTGATTGCCGGGAAATAGGTTGGCCCGGTAGTTCCTTGATTCTAGTTTCCATGATCGGGCAGCAGAAAGAGTAAACAGAGAAAAGCGCGAGAGCTAACAGAGCTCAGCTCAATGAGCAGGCTCAAAAATCCAAAGATCAGTGTTCAGGCGGTTGCCAGCCGCTGTACGGGGGCCTCCCGGATCGGCAAATTGACAAACGCTGCTGCCAGCGCCAACAAAGCATCGGCGTACCACATCCAGAGGTATGAGCCGGTATTCGCAATCGCCAGGCCGCCCAGATAGGCACCCAGAAAGCCGCCGACCTGATGCGATAACAAGGTCATCCCGAACAGCGTTGCCAGATAACGAATCCCAAACAGTTTTCCGACGATACCCGCAGTGGGTGGCACGGTTGCAAGCCAGGTCAGGCCAAGGCCGA
>JANORY010000563.1:0-1080 GCA_031415535.1 Burkholderiales bacterium
GACCAACCGGACCATCGACGATTTTCGCAAAAACCCGATGCTCCGCGCCCTCGTCAAAGCCGAAATAATGAAAGACCACCCGACCATTTTTTCGTCGGTTAATGAGCGATTTTCGCCCCGTTTGCAGGAGCTTGCCGCCGAAATCCGGGCCATCGAACCCGGCTATAAATTTAATTGACAAACGACGAGAGACCAGTGACGATGCCTGCATTGTTTGCCTCTGGTCACTTGTCTCTGGTCACTAATCACTCGTTTCTTTTTTATGGAAAACACCGCCAAAAGCACCCGAAATTTCACGTTTTGGGCGCACGTTTTACTCGTTTTGCTCGCCTGGGCCGGGCCGTTTTTGTTCGACTGGCGGGTGCTTTGCGCCGCGTACGGCCTCGTTTTGCTCCAATTTCTGGTGCTCAAACAGTGCATCCTCAACAAACAGCACGGCATCACCGACAGCGAAAACAACTACACGTTTTACGCCGAACTCTTCGAGGCCATGGGCCTCCAGCTCGACCGCCGGAGGCTCAAATCGGTCGTCCGTTCGTGGCTTTATTTTGCGCTCGCGGCGGTCGCGATTGCCTGGCAAGTGGGGCTGGGAATGAAGCCGCTCATTTTTTGATTTCGGATTCCGGAATCCGGATTCCGGAATTGAACGAGCCAACGAGGCACGAACCGTTTTTTTGTCCGAAGGACTCCTTTGGAGAAAGAAAATTTTTGTTGAGCAGCCCGCGCCTCGCCACCTCCGAAATCAGGTTCCGTTTCGCCGCGCCTTGCAGCCCCATTTCCTCCGCGTGGGAATGGTTTTGTCGGAGGGGTTGCGGACATTTTGCCTGTTCCGAGGCCTCGCTTTTTTCTCGAAATTCATGCCTCACTCGCTCATTCAACAGTTTCTCGCCGCGTTTGGCCAGCCGCCGGAAATCGTCGTTCGTGCGCCAGGCCGCCTCAATCTCATCGGCGAGCATACCGATTACAACGCCGGTTTTGTGCTGCCTGCCGCCATCGACCGGGCCATCTGGTTTGCGGCTGGCCGCCGGGCCGATGGCTGGTTTGATTTTCGTGCCGCTGACCTTGCCGACCGCTTTTTTG
>JANORY010000564.1:0-4573 GCA_031415535.1 Burkholderiales bacterium
GACGAGGAATTTCTCAAAGAAGTTGCGTATTACTCGAGAGCGCGAGATGGGTTGGGAGTCCGGTTTGAAGTTGCAGTGGAATCGGCCATTGAGAGTGCGCTGACGAATCCTTTGAGTGGTGCGCCATTCTCAAAAGAAACCCGCCGACGGGCGGTCAAGGGATTCCCTTTCGATGTGATTTATAGAGCCGACAACATTGAGCTACTGATTGTCGCTCTAATGCATCGCCGAAGAAAGCCGGGATATTGGCTGGGACGTATCGATTGAATTTGGGGTCGCGCTCGCACCGCTTGCGCCGCCGGCAACGTCGATCTGCAGATGTTGTGCTCCGATCACCGATCAGTGCAGACCTTAAATCCAGGTGCCCAGCTTGGTATAAGCCGGCTTTGCCGACTCACAACTAACCCGTAAAAACCCACCACGCTTGGGGCTCAATTGCCAGTCCGGCAACACCCAGCGCTGCATCGGATGACCGTCAAGCAACCATTGATGATGATTAGGCCGATGGGTATGGCCGTGGATCAGGGCTTTCACGCCAGCGCTTTGCATCGCGGCCTCGACGGATTGCTGATTCACATCCATCAAATACTGCGCCTTGCCAGCCTTCGCTTGCCGACTCTGCAGGCGCATCTGTCGTGCAATCGCGATGCGCGCGGCCAGCGGACGAGACAAGAAGTCCTTGCGCCAGACCGGCGCATTGCGCTGCCGGCGGAACGCCTGGTAGGCGAGGTCGTCCGTGCAAAACGTATCGCCATGGGCCAGCAATATCGGTTCGTTGCAGAACTGCACAAGCACGGGATCGTCGATCAACTGCAGGTGCTCTGACCAATTGAATCCGGGCAGTTGCTGAACCTGGTTTTCACCGATCAGAAAGTCGCGGTTGCCGCGCATGACGAACACCGCGACGCCGGAGACGGCGATGTCATTGAGCCGCTCGAGTGTGCGAAGGCTGATCGTATCGGTCGGATCATCGCCGACCCAGGCCTCAAACAGATCGCCCAAAATAAAAAGATGACTGATGCCGGCGCTATGAAGGTTTAGTTGCACTAGAAAATGCTCGGCCAGTTGTGGCTCGGCTGAGTACAGATGAATATCGGAACAGAACAGCGCCCGATCGCCGTTGGTCAGGGTTGCGATCGGCACCATGTTCACCGCAGGATTAGTTTCATCCAACTAAGATTGCTCAATGGCCGCCTCAACTCTTCGGCTTGATGACCGACACCGCGTCAATGGTCACCGGCTCGAGCGGCACGTCCTGGAACATGCCGACATTGCCGGTTTTCACGGCGCGAATGGCATTAACGGTCTTCATGCCATCAATGACTTTGCCGAACACGGTATAGCCGTTGCCGTCGAAGGACGGGAAGTTCAGATTGGCGTTATCGACCGTGTTGATGAAAAACTGCGAGGTCGCCGAATTCGGTTGATTGGTACGTGCCATCGCGACCCAGCCGGTATCATTCTTAAGACCATTTTTAGATTCAATTTCCACCGGCGGGCGGGTCGGCTTTTTGCCAGCCCCACCGCTGTAGATTTCTTTGGTGTGGCCGCCGCCTTGAACCATAAAATTACCGATGACCCGATGAAAAACCGTGCCTGGATAAAAACCTTCGCTGACATACTGCAAAAAGTTGGCGACGCTCTTCGGCGCTTTGTCCGGGTAGAGTTCAAGCGTGATTTCGCCCATCGAGGTTTTGATCAGCACTTGCGGATTGGCGGCTTGCGCGGCGGCATCATCGGGCAGCACCAGTGCAAACAGCAGGGCACCGAGAATGGGAAGCTTGCGAAACATGGGGAGACTCCTGAGGAAAGAGGAAGATGTAAAACGCCAGGCGCGCGATCGATATTCTACTGACGCGGTGCGACGACTGGTGCCACCCGCGTCAACAGATCACGTGTCAAAGTCAGCTTCGACTGTGCGGCAGTATTGGCGCGATCGCTGGCGTTGGCTTGCTCATAGGAACGCGCCGCCAGTCGAATGTACAAGTCGCCGAGATTTTCATGGCCCAGCGAATAGTTGGGCAGCGCCCGCAGCGCGTTCTCCAGCGCGAATCGCGCCTTGTCGAGATCACCGCGCGCGGCATGCAGCACCGCGAGGTTATTGAACGGCTCGGGTAACTCGGGATAGTCTTGAGTCAGTTGAGTCAAGACGTCGATCGCCTCGACCGGTTTGCCCTGATCGGCCAACACCAATCCGTAGGTAAATCGTAGTCGCGGGTCGCGCGGGGTCAACTTCAAGGCAGTGTCGAGCTTGATGATTGCATCGGCGTGTTGACCGGTTTTCATCAGTCGCGTGGCTTCGGTCACGGCCGAGCCGGGCTCGTCAGGACGGGCTTGGCGCGTCTCGGTCGGGGTCGGCGATTGTTGTGCCTGCGTTGAGTTGATCGCACAACAGAACAGCAGCAAAAAGCCCCCTAACATCCGCCATGTTGCTGGCAAACTGGCGCGAACTACCGATGCTATACTCGACAAAAGAGTACTCGCTGCAGGCTGTTTCAGCGTCTGACCAAGATTCGATTGCGGCCTTCGTTCAGAATTCGATTGCGGCCTTCGGCCTGAGGTCGAATTCGACGCGCGGCTTCGATTCGACGCGTGGGTCAGGACGCGGGCCAGGCAGCGGGTAAGGCTTAGCGCCTGGTACAGGTGGCGCGAATTCAAGATTGCATCAGCGCCGAAACCAATGTTCAGTCCGTGGCTTACCCCGCTGTTCAGACAATTCATAACCATCGCTCCATTCTATCAACGCCTCGCATGCTTCGAATATTCAACACCTTAACGCGCAGTAAAGAAACCTTCGTCCCGATTGAACCCGGCAAGATCAGGATGTACGTGTGCGGCATGACGGTCTACGATTATTGTCACGTCGGTCATGCGCGCGTGCTGGTGGTGTTCGATGCGGTGCAGCGCTGGCTGCGCGCCAGTGGCTATCAGGTGACCTATGTTCGCAATATCACGGACATTGATGACCGAATCATCAAGCGCGCGGTCGAGAACGGCGAAACGATTGGCCAACTGACGCAGCGCTTCATCGACGCGATGCATTCTGACGAGCGCACCCTCGGTGTCCAGCCGCCGGATCATGAGCCACGCGCAACCGACTATGTGCCGCAGATGGTTTCGCTGATCGAGAGCCTGCAGGGCAAGGGCTTGGCTTACGCCGCGCTTTAGGGCGACATGAATTACTCGGTGCGCAAGTTCCCGGGCTACGGCAAGTTATCAGGCAAGTCGCTCGACGAGTTGCGCGCCGGCGAGCGGGTTGCCGTTAGCGAGGGTAAACACGACCCGCTCGACTTTGTGCTGTGGAAGAGCGCGAAGGATGAAGAACCGGCGGAAGTTAAATGGCCGTCGCCGTTTGGCGTTGGCAGACCGGGCTGGCATATCGAATGCTCGGCCATGTCAGCGACCTTGCTGGGCCAGACCATCGATATTCATGGCGGCGGGGCGGATCTGCAGTTCCCGCATCATGAAAACGAGATCGCCCAGAGTGAGGGCGCCTACGGCCACGACGGCGAGCATCAGAAGTTCGTGCGCTACTGGATGCATAACGGCTTTGTGCGCATCGATGACGTGAAGATGTCGAAGTCTCTGGGCAATTTCTTCACGATTCGCGAAGTACTGGCCAAGTACGATCCGGAAGTGGTTCGACTGTTCATTTTGCGCGCCCACTATCGCAGCCCGATCACTTATTCGGATGCACATCTGGACGATGCGCGGGCGAGCTTGTTGCGGTTTTATACGGCGCTCGCGAATGCTGCCCTTGTGTCCAACGCGTCCAATGTGTCCAACGTGTCGAACGTGTCGAACGTGTCGAACGTGTCGAACTCGTCCAACGCGTCCAACGCGTCCAGCCCGACCCGCGCGACTTCGACTACCGATGCCACATCCGTCGAAGCGGCCAGCAGTCTCGCCCGGTTTCGCGAGCGCTTCGCCGAGGCCATGAACGACGACTTCAATACGCCAATTGCGATCGCGGTTTTGTTCGAGATGGCGGCCGAGTTGAATCGATCGCCGAGTGCTGCGCTGGCCTCAATGATGCGCGAGCTGGGTGGCATGCTGGGTCTCTTGCAACGCGACGCTGCCGAGGTCAAACAACGCGGCCTGGTTGGCTTGGAGGTCGCCGTCGGCACCGCCGATGATGATGCCCAGATCGAGCAGATGGTTCAGGAGCGGGTGGCCGCCAAGAAGGTCCGCAATTATGTTCTGGCCGATAAAATCCGCGCCGAACTGACTGCACGCGGGATTGCAGTTGAGGATTCGGCTGGCACCTCGATTTGGCGAAGATCCTGACTGCGTCGAATGCTTTGCGCTCGTCGAGCAGCCTGACCCGGTCGAATATTCCAATATCGCCGAGCATCCCGACACGAACCATAAACACCAACCGGTCAAATCTGCCAATTCCCACCGTGCCCCCCAACTACTGGAACCAGGCCTGCGCCGAGCTGTCGGCCCGCGATCCGGTATTGGCCAAGGTCATTGAACAGTGGCGCGAAGCCACCGTCACGCCGCGCGGTGACCCGTTTCAGGCGCTGGCCCGAGCGATCGTCGGCCAGCAGATTTCCACCAAAGCAGCGCA
>JANORY010000565.1:0-1406 GCA_031415535.1 Burkholderiales bacterium
TGAGGACATCACTCTAAAGACCCAGGACGGTGAGTTCATTGCAATTGTCGGTCCCTCCGGTTGCGGCAAATCAACCTTCATGAAGCTTGCGACCGGCTTGAAAAAGCCGAGCAAGGGCAGCATCCAGATCGATGGCCAAAACGTCACCGGCCCCTTAAAAATTGTCGGCATGGCGTTTCAGGCACCGACCCTTCTGCCGTGGCGCACGACCATCGATAATGTGCTGCTGCCGCTGGAAATCGTCGAGCCTTACCGCTCGCAGTTCAAAGCGAAAAAAGCCGAGTTTGCTGAACGCGCGCGCAAGCTGCTGGCGACAGTCGGTCTGGCCGGTTACGAGAAAAAATTTCCGTGGGAATTGTCGGGCGGAATGCAGCAGCGCGCATCCATCTGCCGGGCACTGATTCACGAACCGAAGATGCTTTTGCTTGATGAGCCGTTCGGCGCGCTCGATGCCTTCACCCGCGAAGAACTCTGGAACGTGTTGCGCGATCTGTGGACCGCCCAGCGCTTCAACGTCATTCTGGTCACCCACGACTTGCGTGAAGCGGTGTACCTGGCCGACACCGTGTACATCATGAGCAAACGACCCGGCCGCTTTCTCGGCCAACAGCAAATCGCTCTACCCCGTCCGCGCGAACTCGAGGTGACTTACACCAAAGAGTTCACCGATATTGTTCTCGGACTGCGTGCGCAGATCGGTGCCATTCGCAAGAGTTGACGAACGACCAAGTAATCATGAATCCCAAAACCCTGAAGAAGTTCGCGCCCTTCCTGTTGTTGTTAGCCGTGCTGCTGGTCTGGCAACTGGCCTGTACCCTTTTGCAAGTCTCCGAGTTTGTATTCCCGAGTCCGCTGCAAATCATTCAGTCGCTCTATGAGTACGCCGGCCCGATCATGCAACATGCCTGGCGGACCTTCTGGACGACGATGATCGGCTTCGCGATCTCGATCGTGGTGGGTGTCGTACTCGGTTTTGTGATCGGTTCGTCGAAGACCGCCTACGACGCGGTCTATCCCTTGATGACGGCGTTTAACGCGCTGCCAAAGGCCGCGTTCGTGCCGATCCTCGTGGTCTGGTTCGGCATCGGTGCGGGGCCGGCGATTCTGACGGCATTCCTGATTTCATTCTTCCCGATCATGGTCAATATCGCCACTGGCCTCGCAACGCTGGAACCGGAACTTGAAGACGTCCTCCGAGTACTCGGCGCGAAGCGATTGGACGTGCTGCTGAAGGTTGGCTTGCCGCGTTCCATGCCGTACTTTTTCGCATCCCTGAAGGTCGCGATTACCCTCGCCTTTGTCGGTACAACTGTATCCGAGATGAGTGCCTCAAACGAAGGTATCGGCTATTTGCTGATCTCAGCCGGGTCGGCCATGAAAATGCCGCTGGCGTTTGCGGGACTGGT
>JANORY010000566.1:0-6342 GCA_031415535.1 Burkholderiales bacterium
TGCCCGTGACGGTGCCCGCGCTTGAAGGCCCAGGTGGGTGAGGAGCTTCTCGATCACCGGCCTGCCAGGGCATGGAGGCCCTGGCGTGGGCCAGGCACAAACGGTCCTCAGTATCCCTTGTGTCCGAGCCCACTTCCAGGATCGCAGCGATGATCTTCAGCGCACCACCGCAGTTCGGGCAGTGCTCAAGGTCGAGATCAAAGACGCGCTTGAGCAAACGAGTCCAGACTTCATTTTGCCGGGGAACTTTCGCAAGCCGCCCGAGTCCCACCCCGTAACAACCGCCCAGGCAACACCCCGGTCGCCTCACCTCCACTCATAATCTCCTGCCCCGCCACCAAGGTATGCTTATAGCCATCGGCACGCTGCAAGAGCCGCCGACCACCGGCCGGCAGATCATGAACAATTTCCGGTGCATGCAAGCGCAAGGCTTCGAAGTCGATCACATTGAGATCAGCCTTGTACCCTGGCGCAATTAAGCCACGGTCTTCGAGACCAACCGCCAGTGCGGTACCGCGACTCTGTCGTGCAATCAGAAACTCGAGTGGTATTCGATCATGTGGCCGGTCACGGCCCCACCATTGCAATAGTGTGGTCGGGAAACTGACGTCACAGATCGTACCGACATGCGCTCCACCGTCGGAGAGTCCCGGCACCGAATGCGGGTGAACCAGCATGGCGCGGACTGCGTCGAGATTGCCGTCGGCATAGTTTAGTGATGGTGAGTAGAGCAAGGCGTGGCCATCATTCTCGAGCAACCAGTCGAGCGCGACCTCGGCGGGTGCGCGCCCTTCACTTAGTGCTACAGCCGCTACCGAGGTCGATGGGTCCGGCTCGTAGTTGGGCGGATTGCCAAGCCGATACATTGCCTGAAACTGATCGAGCATACGGCTGCCCAGAAGCCCGTTCGGGTCGACATGGGCTTCCTCGATCATCATTCGACGCAGCGCCGGTTCGCGCATGCGCTGGACGCGCTCAGTAAGCGACAGCTTGGCGATCGACTGATACGCCGGGCTGTACATGAACGGGTTCAGCGTCGCATCAAAGCCCAGCAGTAATCCGATGGCGCGCGCCGCTACCTGGGCCCGCATTTGAACGCCGCGCGCATTGGCACCGCTGATCCGCTCGAGCAGGGACTTCCACAGCTCCGGCTGTTGATTGCCCTGCGCCATGGAGATTGATATTGGCCGGCCGGACTCTCGGGCCATGCGTTCAATCAGGTCAAACTCGTGATCGCGATACACCAGGTCACTGACGATTTGCATGACGCCGCGCCCGGTGCTGCCAATCGCACGCGCGATACTGAGCAGCTCCTCGGCCTCGGCGCGCAGCGTCGGAATTGCTTCGCCGGAAATGCTGCGGTGATTGATCGT
The DNA here is from genome assembly GCA_031415535.1 of Burkholderiales bacterium. Taxonomy (GTDB): domain Bacteria; phylum Pseudomonadota; class Gammaproteobacteria; order Burkholderiales; family Burkholderiaceae_E; genus JANLTP01. The sequence continues at coordinate 1,374 of JANORY010000566.1, forward strand.
CCGTGAGGTGGTGAATCCCAACGCACCCGCTTCAATCGCCTCGCGCGTCAGTTGCGCCATCGTCTGAATTTCTGTCTCGGTCGCCGGCTCGCGTGCCACCGCGCGCGCGCCCATCACATGCACGCGCAACGCCGCATGCGGCATTTGTGCGCCCAGATCGATATCGCGCGGCAAGGTCTCGAGGAAGTTCAGATAGTCGGGAAAGCTCTGCCAAGCCCAGGGCAGGCCTTCATGCAGCGCAATACCCGGAATGTCCTCGACGCCTTCCATGAGCTCGATCAAGCGGTTATGGTTGTGTGGGTACACCGGCGCAAAACCGACGCCGCAGTTGCCCATCACCGCCGTGGTCACCCCATGCCAGCTTGACGGTGCCAGGTGCTGGTCCCAACTCGCCTGACCATCGTAGTGGGTGTGAATATCAACGAAGCCCGGCGCAACCAGACAGCCTTCGGCATTGATTTCGCGATGCCCGCGCCCGGTTACCTTGCCGACCTCGGTTATGACGCCTTTGCTGACAGCGACATCGGCCCTGCGCCGGGCAGTGCCGCTACCATCGATAACAATACCGCCGCGTACCACCAATTCGTGCGAATTCATTGCCGCTCCCAGTCGTTAAACATGCGCTATCAAAACACACCCTTGCTCGACGCCCGAAAACGCTCGTAGAGCTTTTGCATGCCGCCCAACCAGCGGTCGTAGTTATTGGTTTTCATGCGCGCGTAGTCCAGCACTTGCGGATGTGGCAGCACCAGGAAAGTTTCCGCAGCCATTACCTTGACGATATCGTCGGCGACCTGCTCGGCCGACAAAATACCGTCGCCGCCGGCTGAGCCACCATCGCCTGGAACCATACCGGTTCGCACGGCTTGCGGACACAGGCAGGACACCTTGACGCCGCGTCGGCCATAGGCGATCGACAGCCATTCCGCGAAGGCGACGGCTGCATGTTTGGTAACTCCGTAGGGGGCCGATTCGACAATGTTCAACAGGCCGGCGGCGGACGCCGTGATGATGAAATATCCGCCGCCACGTTCAACCATTTTCGGCACCGTCGCGCGCGCTGCCCAGACATGGGCCATGCCGTGAATTTTCCAGCTCGCCTCCCAGACCGCGTCATCGAGCTCGAAGCCGCCGCGACCACCACCAATACCGGCGTTCGAAAAGTAGACATCGACCTGGCCGTAACGCGCCTCGGCCGCCGCGACCAGGGCCTTGATGTCGGCTTCTTTGCTGACATCACATCGCACCGCCAGACCCTTGACCTCATCTGCTACCAGCGCCAATGCATCGGCATTGATATCGGCCACCACCACACCTTTGGCGTCGCCGTGCGCGAATTTGATTGCGGCGGCGCGACCGATGCCGCTGGCACCGCCAGTGATGACGACCACCTTGCCCTTGATATCCATTTCATTCTCCTCAGATTTTTATACCGCCAAGCCATTCGGCGACGCAGCCACCGTGCCACAGTCAAGCCAGTGAAGCAAACACTCAGATACGGCCCCGCCAGAACGATAACAAAAATCGCCCTGCCCGATCATGCCTCGCGCTCAAGCAGTTTCGCCACCGCCAGTCCTGCCAATAATCCCCAGAACGGCGCGCCGATATTCAGGATCGGGATATCGGCCACCGTCACCAGAAAAGTGACCAGCGCGCCGAGCGGAAAACGATCGCGAAACGCGACGGTAAACGCGTTCTGCAAGACCCTAAGCATCGCCAGACCGGCCAGCACCGCAATGAAGGACTTGGGCGCCGCCAGCATCAGTTGCGTAAAGGTTGATGAAAACAATCCAAACCCCAAGGCCAGAACACCGACAACCATGGCACCAGTGTAGTGACGCTGCCGATCGCCCGAGGCCGCCACAATCGCATTGGTGGGCCCGGTCAGGCAGGTCGAAGCGGTGCCCACGGCCGAGGTCACGATTGAACCCAGACCACAAACCACGGTGATCAGATTGATCGGCGCCTTATGGCCAGCCGAGTCCAGTACCGCCACGCCCTGCCCGTTCTGAACCACCAGTACCGTGATGGCCAGTGGCACGACCAGTTCGATCATCGCCTGCCAGGAGAAGGCCGGCGCATAAATTTGCGGTGGCAGCCAGCCCATGTAGGCACCAGCGGGCAATGAAAACCGGTTGGCCAGCATGATCATCAGCGCACCGGTGAGCATCGATCCGATCAGAGGCGGCATCATTCTGCCGGCGCGCGGCCAGGCTGATAGCGCCACGAATACCGCTACCATCGGACCGGCGATCACCAGATCTTCATGCACCGAGCGCACCAGGTCGAGTCCGAAGCGCAGGAACACACCGGCCACCATGCCCATGACAATCGGCATGGGCACGGCCGACATCGCTCGACGTACCCAGCCGGTGGCACCGAGTATGGTGATCAATACGCCGGTTGCCAAAAACGCACCGAGCACTTGTGCGTGACTCAAATGATTCAGTGCCGGTCCGACCAGTACGGTGCCCGGTATGGTCCAGAAGAACACCATCGGCATTCGCCAACGCCAACTTAACAGCAGGGTCAACACACCGTTCAGAAAGAATGAGCCGAACAGCCAGGAGGCCAGTTCCGCCTGGCCCAGGCCAGCGCGCGTACCCGTGGACAGAACAATCGCCACCGGCCCGGTCGCCGCGAAGATAAAGCCGATCAATCCATTGACGGCATACACCGGACCAAAGTCGGCCCAGACTTGGCGTGCGTTCGGTGCGCCCAACGGAGATCGTTCGATCGCGGTCGGCAAGTTCATCTTTGGATTCCGTTTACCTCGGTTCGGTTAGCGCGTATCAACAGCACCTAATTGCGTAGCGGCTTCATAAGCGGTCCGGTCGATCCGGGCGGTCTGAGTGGGCCCGGTGGTCGCGCTATGGCAAACGCCATTTGCACCAGCCCGGCCGCGAGTCCCAGCGACACGCCAAACTGCCAGGCCAGCGTGTACGAGCCCATTGCGTCGAAGATCAAGCCGCCACCGAGCGCGCCGACAAAGCTGCCCAACTGGTGATTCATGAAGGCTACCCCGCCCAACATTGCCTGCCAGCGCAAGCCGAAGGTCTCGCCGATCGAGCCGGCCACCAAAGGACCGACGCCGAGCCACAAAAAACCCATGACGGCTGCGAACATCAGTGTGCCATTGGGTGTCGGCAATGCCATGAAATACCAGGCGATAAAGATCGAGCGCAAGGTGTAGAGCATACCGAGCAGCAAGAGCTTGTTGTAGCGCCCGCCGGCCCAGCCAAAGAACAGGCTGCCGAGCACGTTAAATCCGCCGATGACGCCCAGTGCCTTGGCACCGAGCATCGGGTCCATGCCGCACAGATCAAGATAGGCCGGCAAGTGCGTCGTTAAAAAAACCAGTTGCATGCCGCAGACAAAGTACGCCAAGGACATCACCACAAACGGCGGCGAACGCAGCGCATTGGCAATGACCGCGCGTGCGCTTGATTCCTCGCCGCCGGGTGAGGCCGGCATCGGCATTTTGTCGACCCGCCCGGCATACCAGGCGGCCGGAATCAGAATCAGCGCCAGCACGACAAAACCGGCGACGCCGGTTCGCCAACCCCAGGCTTGCGACAAGGTCTGGCCGATCGGCGCGGCCATCAACGCGCCGAGCGAACCAATCGCCGAGACAATGCCCAGCACCAAACTGCGAATGGCGACCGGAACCGGTCTGGCGGCGACTGCAAAGGCGAAGGCTGATCCAGTGCAGGCCATGGATGCGCCGATCGCGAGCCCGGCTCCCAAGGTCACACCGATCACGCCCTGCGCGGTGGCCAGTAACACCAGACCGAACACATAAAGCAGCGCACCGGCGAGCATCAAGGGTCGATAGCCGATCCGGGTGGCCCAGGCACCTGCAAACGGCTGCAATAGCCCCCAGGTGACGTTTTGAACCGCAATGGCAACGGTGAACTGCGATACCGACAGGCCGATATCTTTGGTGATGGGCGGCAGGAAAATACCCAGGCTCTGGCGAATGCCAAGTGCCAGCCCGAGCATGACGGCGGCACCGAGCACAATCGGCAAGACCGGCCGCAGCGAACGAAAATCAGTCATGGCACTCATTGTTTCGGACGGCCAGGACATCCGACCATCAGTCCCGATTGAGTATCGCATCAAGCTTTTTGATCGGCGCGGCGCGCATCGAAACGAACCCGCTCGTAATGAAACTGCGGCGGCCTCGATTGATGTAAAGTTACCGAAAACAACGGCGTCGCTGAATCAGCACTCGCCGAATCAGCACGCGCCGAATCATTCACCAGGAGATGGAATTGAGTCCTTCGATACCCGCCCAAGCCTTGCAACTGCGTTCGCTCATTAAACAATCGGGCGAACTTGAGCTTTCCCTCGTCAGTCTTCCGGTACCGGAACCGCAACCCAACGAAGTGCTGATCCGCATCGATGCTTCACCGATCAATCCGTCCGACCAGGGTATGTTGTTTGGAGCGGCCGACATGTCAACTGCCGTGCAGTCGGGGACGGCGAGCCTGCCGATTATCACGGCGCGAATTCCGGAATCGGCGCTGGCCTCGATGGCCGGTCGATTCGATCGACCGATGCCGGCCGGCAATGAAGGCGCAGGCCTAGTGGTGAAGGCCGGCTCATCGGCGTTGGCGCAGTCGCTGCTCGGCAAGACGGTGGCCGCAATTACCGGCGGCATGTATGCTCAGTACCGTTGTGCCGACGCGGCACAGTGTCTGGTACTGCCCGCAGGCACCAGCGCGGCCGAAGGCGCATCCTGTTTTGTGAATCCGCTGACTTCACTGGGCATGGTCGAAACCATGCGCACCGAAGGTCACAAGGCGTTGGTGCACACCGCAGCAGCGTCGAACCTCGGCCAGATGCTGCAGAAGATCTGCCTGAAGGACGGCATTGCACTGGTCAATATCGTTCGCAATGAAGCTCAGGTCGCGACCTTAAAAGCGATCGGCGCGGTACACGTCTGCAACTCGAGCGCGCCGAGCTT
>JANORY010000567.1:0-2083 GCA_031415535.1 Burkholderiales bacterium
CCGGGCATTGATTGCGCTTGCATTGCGTCCCCCTTCAGATCTCACATACTACTGACATATTAGAGGGAGTAACAGGGTTAGGTCAACTGACGGCGAGGCGCGCTACCACAACCGTTTCACAGCAAAGTCGTCAAACAGGACTTCATTCGAAACCAGTACCCTATCTTCGGATTGCGCCTGCGCGATCAAGAATCGATCAAATGGATCTTTATGTGCAATGTTCAGTTCACCAGCCATACGAGCATGGCGAACTGAAATGGCTAGTTCGCTGAAGCCTTGGCCGGCGATGATGGTTTCAAAATTTTGAGCGAGTAACGCCGCGTCGGGCAGTTTGCCGATGCGAAACTTAGTACTGACTTCAATCGCAGACGCGGCACTAACCGAAATTTCATTGGTCCCGTCGGAAATCGCCGCGCGCGCCGCACCGCTCAACGATGCGTCCCCCGCCAACCACCAGATCAATGCATGCGTATCCAGCAACAGCCTCAATCGAGGTTCCAGCCATTCAGTTCGTCGGCGGGCAATGGCTCGTCAAAACGTGAATCCATCGAGATTCGTCCCTTAAAGGCCCCAAAGCTGCGCTGGCCTCGCGGCGCTACCGGTACCAGCCTGACCACCGGTACGGTTCCGCGTGCGATAACCACTTCGCCACCTTCCAATGCGGCAGCAATCAATTTCGATAGATTTGTCTTGGCATCGTGAACCGTGTATTGCGCCATATCACCTCCTTAGCTAAGTGTATAGCTACAGCAATTTGTGAGCAATTACAATGTTCGGTTTTGAAGTGATTGGGCATAAAGCCCTGAACCCTACAATTGCGGCTCTGTGCCTATACCCGACTCCTCTGACGCCCCGCCTGCCGCGAATCTGCCCGCTGGCCACCTGCCTGCCGCCAACCCGTTCGCCTATCGACAATATCGGTACTACTGGTTCAATAGCCTTGCCGCGACGCTGGCCACCCAAATGCAAGTGGTGGCAGTTGGCTGGCAAATATACGAACTGACCGGCAGCGCACTGGCCTTGGGTCTGGCCGGGCTGATTCAATTTGCGCCGAGCCTGTTGTTCCTGTTCGCCGTCGGGCCAATTATCGATCGCTGGCGCCGCGACCGGATTCTGCGCTTATGCCGGCTGCTCGAGTCCTGCGTAGCCCTGACCCTGGCGATCGGCAGCGTGCAAGGGTGGTTGACGCGCGACCTGATTTTTGTTCTGGTATTCATCATCGGCAGTGCCAAGGCATTCAGCATGCCGACCGCGCAGGCCTTCATGCCCAGTCTGGTGCCGGTCAGCGTGCTGCCGCGCGCCGTGGCCTTGTCCAGTTCGGCGCACCAGAGCGCGACCATTGTCGGCCCGGCGCTCGGCGGCCTGCTCTATCTGGCCGGCCCGCAGATTGTCTATGGCACCAGCGCTGCCCTGTTTTTGTTGGCCGCCCTGTTGGTCTGGCTGATTCGCGCGCCGTCGCTGGCCCGCCCGCTGGTACCGATGACGCGCGAGTACCTGTTTGGGGGCATCAATTTCATTCGCGGCAAGCCGGTGCTGCTCGGCGCGATTGCGCTCGACATGTTTGCGGTCATGCTGGGCGGTGCCACTGCGTTGTTACCGATCTTCGCCAAGGATATCTTGCATGTCGGTCCGGTCGGCTTGGGGTTGCTGCGCTGTGCACCGGCGGTCGGCGCGCTCGCCATGGCACTGTATTTGGCACGCCGACCGATCGAATCCCGCGCCGGTCGAACCTTGCTGGCTGCGGTGGCGGTATTTGGTGTGTCGATGCTGGTGTTTGGTGCTTCCGAGAATTTCGCCTTGTCGATGATCGCTTTGGCCGTCTCCGGTGCTGCCGACATGGTCAGCGTGGTGATCCGCATGTCGATCTTGCAACTCGAGACACCCGATGATATGCGCGGCCGAGTCAGTGCCGTCAATTCACTGTTTATCGGCGCGTCGAATCAGATCGGTGAGTTCGAATCCGGTGCGGTGGCGGCGCTGATCGGCGCGGTCGGCTCGGTGCTGGTGGGTGGTGTTGGTACTTTGCTGGTCGTTGCACTTTGGTTCCGACTATTTCCGGCGCTGGCCCGCCGCGACCAAATCT
>JANORY010000568.1:0-2440 GCA_031415535.1 Burkholderiales bacterium
TCTGTCGCGCGACGGTATCCGCGTTGTCACGATTGCGCCGGGACTGTTCCTCACACCGCTTTTAAAGGGCCTGCCGCAGGAGGCACAAGACTCACTCGGCAAACAAGTGCCGTTTCCGGCGCGACTCGGCCGGCCGGTCGAGTTCGCCATCCTGGTCAAGCATATCTTCACCAACCCGATGCTCAACGGCGAAACGATTCGCCTCGACGGAGCCATCAGGATGGCACCGCGCTAAGACTCGATCAGCGTCTCGACCCACTGCGCCAGCGCCAGCAGACGCGCATCGGCGTCGAGTTCACCGACGATCTGCAGCCCGATGGGCAGTCCGGCGGATTGGCCCATCGGCAAGGTCAGCGCCGGCAAACCCGCCAAATTAAACGGCAGAGTCTGACCCAGCACCGCCTCACGGACACTGGTCAGACCGGCGCTCGTCATCACTTCAGTCTGGCCGCGCAGCGGCGGCAAGACCGCCGACGTTGGCAAGACCATTGCATCGTGGGCGCGCGCAATCGCTTGTAATTGGCTGGCAACTTCGCTGCGCATCCGTAGCGCGGTCAAGTACTCAGCGGCCGATAACTGTTCACCGGCCCGCAGCGCCGCCAGCACCAGAGGCGAAAAGCCTTCGCCACCGCTGGCCAAACTGGCGCGATGCACCTGCGCCGCCTCCGCTCTTACGATCGGTGAATAACAAATCCAGGCATTGCTCAGCGCCGGCGTTTCGAACTCGCTGATGAGTGCGCCGGCGTGCCGCAAGCGCGCGAGCAGTTGCTCAAAACAGTGCGCCACTTCCGGGCTCAAGCGGCGCTTCAGCCATTGCGCCGGCACCGCGATGCGCGGCGTGCGCGCCGTTACGGTTGCATCGCAGCGACGCTGAGCAAGCACTTCAAAAACCACTCGTGCATCGGCAACACTGCGGGTCAGCGGACCGGCGTGATCACAGGTCCAGGACAGATGCAACGCGCCAGCCAAGGGCACCGCGCCAAAGCTCGGCTTGAAGCCCACCACGCCGCAGAAATTGGCCGGTATCCTGACCGAGCCGCCGGTGTCACTGCCGAGTCCAACCAGGCCAATGCCCTTGGCGACGCATACCCCGGCACCGCTGGAAGAGCCACCGGCCTGACGGGCTGGATCAAAGGGATTAAGCACATCACCGGTCCAGGCGTTTTCACCAGTTGCACCCAAGGCGATTTCATGCAAATTGGTTTTGCCGAAAATGATCGCGCCGGCATGCCGTAAACGGCTCACTGCCAGCGCATCCTCCTGACCGAGCGCAGGCAACTGCGCGCGCGTGCCGGCCTGCACTACAGTGCCTTGCACCGCGAATAAATCCTTGATCGTAATCGGCACTCCGGCGAGCGCCGGCTGCGGCCGGCCCGCCACAATCGACTGATCGATACGCACAGCCGCCTGCTCGGCATTAGCCCAATCGGTCCAAGCCAAAGGATTCAGGGGCGTGGCCAGCGCCGCGCGTTGTTTGGTGACGGCCAAAAGCTCAACCGCAAAAGGCTCGCGCCGGCGCGCTTTGATCTGCAATTGCTCAATGCTCGGATTCAGGGCTTGCGTCTGGCTCATGAGTGCAATAATCCTTCGAACGTGCTGATTAACGAATCACACCGTACATTATGTTGGGAGACTGAGCCTTATGGAACATAAACGGCTGAATTCAACGCTGCTGAAATCGGCCGGGTACGACGCCGCGCAGCAGCGACTCGAGCTCGACTACGCCAGTGGCGAACGGCGCGTGTTCAAAGCGGTACCTGCCGAGGTGTACCGACGTTTGATCGCAGCACCGAATCCAGCGGCCTACTATGAAGATCGTATTGCCGAAGAATACGCCTGGGAAAGACCTGCCGCTGGCGGTGCCTCGACTGCGCGCTCCAAGCTCGACTCCTTGTTTGGCTCGAACGATTCGGCCCGTAAAACATAAAAGGGTGAGTCGCGCGATCGATCTGTACTGCCGGGTTGTCGATAACTTCGGCGACGCCGGTATTGCCTGGCGACTGGCACGCCAGTTGGTTGCGGAGCATGCTTGCCAGGTCCGATTGATCATTGATCAACCCGGCCATGTTCTCAAATTGGAAGCTGCCGCAGCGACTTGCCCGACACCATTTTGTCTGCATGGCGTAACGGTATTCGACTGGCAAAGTCCACCCGCCCTGGATCGCCTGCCGCAGGTGGTCATTGCCGCCTTTCAATGCCAACTACCGAGCGCGCTGGAAAAGTTACTGGCGCAGTCATCCTCGCCCGACCAGCCGTTGTGGATCAATCTCGACTATCTGTCTGCCGAAACCTGGGTCGACCAGGCACACGGCCGCCCGTCACACAAGTCGTTCGGTGGCACCGAATGGTTCTATTTGCCCGGATTTACGGCCGCTAGCGGTGGCTTGATTCGTGAACGCGACGCCACTCCAGATGGCGGTTCAACCGGACCGGAGGAAGA
>JANORY010000569.1:0-4001 GCA_031415535.1 Burkholderiales bacterium
AGTTAGCGCAGTAAGAGATAATCGTCGCAATCCCTTATTTTGCCTGATCGCAGGAAATGCCTAAGGAACAGCCCATGTATTGCCGGTTATCGGACCCACAAGCGGACACACAAGCGGCCAAAAAATCGCCGAACCACCGCAACACTCGCTGGCCGGTTGCGCGCGCCCTGAAGCTCGCTTGGCTGGGTTCACTGCTGCTCGGTGCAATCGCGACATCGCCCGCTCGGGCACAGGCCGTCCTGCCGATCTTTGACACGCATATTCACTACAGCCATGACGCCTGGGAGGTGGTGCCCACCGCCGAAGTAATCACGCTGATGCGCAAGGCCGGGCTGAAAGCCGCGCTAGTCTCAAGCTCGAACGACGAGGGCACCCAAAGGCTCTACAACGCCGCACCCGAGTTGATTGTTCCGAGCCTGCGACCGTACCGACTGCGTGGCGAACTCTCGACCTGGGTGAATGATCCGGCGGTGCTGGCGCACGTCGAGCAACGCCTAAAGCGCTACCGGTATGCGGCCTTCGGCGAGTTTCACCTGTACGGTGCCGATGCCGACGCGCCGAATGTGCGCGCCATGATGAAGTTGGCGATTCAAAATAACCTGATCCTGCATGCGCACTCGGATAGTGAGGCAATCGAACGTCTGTTCATGCAGGCACCGAACGCAAAAATATTGTGGGCGCACTCGGGCTTTGATCGACCCGCTGTGATCGCCAACCTGTTGCGAAAACATAAGCAGCTTTGGGCCGATCTGGCCTACCGAAGCGACATGGGTGGCGATGGCAAGGTCGATGCGGAATGGGCCGCCGTATTCAAGGAGTTTCCGGATCGTTTTATGGTCGGCACCGACACCTTTACCCCCGAGCGGCTGCACTACATTCCCGAGCACGCGCGCTTTACCCGAGGCTGGTTATCGGCCCTGCCGGCCGAGTTGGCGGAAAAAATCGCCTATCGAAATGCCGAGGCACTGATCTTGCCGGTGTGGCGTGCCAACCGCGCTCCGGCCTCCGCCAACGCGGCCAACAGCGCCAACTCGGCGAGCTTGGGTGATTGCGCTGCGGGCTTGGCCACTGCACCGCAGCGGGCAATCGATAACGGCCGGGTACGGGTTTTCTACTCGGCGCTGCCGGCGCAAATCAAGGTTGGTCAGGCGTTCTCGATTCAGGCCACCATTTGCCCAGGTAAGCTCGATGCCAAGGTGCAGTCCTTTGCCATCGACGCAAGTATGCCGGAACACCGGCATGGCATGAACTATGTGCCGAAGGTTTCAGCACAAGGTGAACGAGGCTTCCTGGCCGACGGCTTGGTGTTTCATATGCCGGGCAATTGGCAGATTGTGTTCGATCTCTTGATTGACGGCCGCAACGAACGCCTGACGCACAGCCTGAAAATCAATTGACCGGATTGCGCTCGTAACAAGCGATGGTGAAGTGTGCAACGACGGTGCTGCGTGCAACGACGGTGCTTTGCGCAGCGATCGCGCTGTTCAACGCCGGCGTTGGCGCACAAACTCCTGAGTTCGATGCCGAGCAACTGGCCAAAATCCTGTCGCTGGGGCCCTGGCCAGCGCAGGACGCCGAGTACCGCGATCCGACCAACCGGGTCAGCGGCAATCCGCAGGCTGTGGAATTCGGCAAGCTTCTGTTCGATTCGGCGAAGTTGTCGATCAATCAAAAAATTGCTTGCCGCACCTGCCATAAACCAGAGCTGGGCTTTAGCGATGGCCGGGTGCGTGCACAAGGCCTCGGCCGTCATGATCGTAATAGCCAGAGTCTGTGGAATCTCGATATGCAGCGCTGGTTCGGCTGGGATGGCGGTGCCGACAGCCTCTGGGCCGCCAGCATCCGGCCGATCCTGACGCGCCATGAAATGGGTGCGAGTCCGGAATTTGTTCGTCGTCAAGTGCTGCTCGATCGCGACTGGCACAAGCGCTATCAAGGCCTGTTCGGCGCTACCGGCAACGCCGATGAGGTGCTGGTCAATGTCGGCAAGTCTCTGGCTGCCTACCTCGAAACGCTGCGCTCACCGGCGACCGCCTTTGACCGGTTTCGTGATGCGCTCGCTGCCGGACAGAGTCCAGAGCTAGCGAACTATTCAGAGGCCGCCCGACGCGGACTCAAACTATTCGTCGGACGCGGTAACTGCACCTTTTGTCATTTCGGGCCAGCCTTTAGCAATGGCGAATTTCATGATGTGGCGATACCGTTTCTGATTGCGCCAGGCCGAGTCGATCCGGGCCGCCATGCCGGCGTGCGGCGCGTCAAATCAGACCCCTACAATTTACTCAGTCGCTACAACGATCAAAGCGATGCCGGCGCTGCGTCAACAACACGCTTGCCAGAGGTACTAAAGACTCAGACGGTGCAGTCAGCGCATCGCAATTGGGGTGAATGGAAAACGCCCAGCCTGCGCAACCTGAAACAGACCGCCCCTTATATGCACAACGGCAGCCTGGCTAGTTTGTCTGACGTCGCCCGCCATTACTCCGACATTAAAACCGAGCGCTTGCATTCCGACGGCGAACAACTGCTCAAGCCGCTGCGGCTCAGCCGCAGCGAAATCGATGATCTGGTAGCTTTCCTGTTGAGCTTGAGTCCTTAAGCGAGACGGCTGCTCGCGGTCGCCAGTGGGGGGTTGATCAATGAACAAGCTGCGCCAACTCACCCTTGGAATAACGAGTCACCATAATGGCGAGTGAGACAGGCTTGATCTTGCTGCCCTGCCCGGCCGAGCCAAACTCCTGGTAACGCTGGCGAACAATTAGCTTGGCGGCGGCCATTGCCGGTTTCAAGTAATCGCGCGGATCGAATTTATCGGGATGTGTTGCCAGGTATTCGCGGATACAGGCGGTCATCGCCAACCGAATATCGGTATCGATATTGATCTTGCGCACGCCGTGTTTGATGGCTTCTTGAATCTCTTCGACCGGCACGCCGTAGGTCTCTTTCATGTCGCCGCCAAATTGGCGGATCTTGGCGAGCAGATCTTGCGGTACCGACGACGAGCCATGCATCACCAGATGGGTGGTCGGCAAGCGGCGATTGATCTCCTTGATGCGGCTGATCGCCAGCGTTTCACCGGTTGGCTTGCGCGAAAATTTGTAGGCGCCGTGCGAGGTGCCGATGGCAATCGCCAGCGCATCAACCTGGGTCTTCTTGACGAAGTCGGCGGCTTGTTCCGGATCGGTCAGCAATTGTTCGCGCGTCATCGTGCCCTCGGCACCATGACCATCTTCCTTGTCACCTTTCATAGTTTCCAGCGAACCCAGGCAGCCCAGTTCACCTTCAACCGTGACGCCGACCCGGTGCGCCATATCGACCACCTTGCGGGTCACCTCAACGTTGTACTCATAACTGGCAATACTCTTGCCGTCCTCGTGCAAGGAGCCATCCATCATGACCGAGGAGAACCCCAGATCGATCGCGCCCTGGCAAATAATCGGTGATTGTCCGTGATCCTGATGCATGACCACCGGCACCTTCGGATAGCTCTCGACCGCCGCCTCGATCAGATGACGCAGAAAAATCTCGCCGGCGTACTTGCGTGCGCCAGCCGAGGCTTGCATGATGACCGGCGAATCAAGCTCAGAGGCGGCCGACATGATGGCCTGAACCTGCTCGAGGTTATTGACGTTAAAGGCCGGAATGCCATACTGGTTTTCGGCAGCATGGTCCAGCAACTGGCGCATGGATACGATGGGCATGGGAACTAACTCCTAAAATTAAAAAACGCAAGCCTTAAATATGTTCGCCAACCTTGACTATTTTCAAGGTATTGGTGCCACCCGATTTGCCGATTGGCTCGCCAATCGAAATAATCATCAGATCACCGCGCTGAACCGCGCCAACCTCGACCAATTTCGCCTCAGCGGCACGCAACAGCGCGTCACGATCAATCGATTCGTAATTGGTGATCAGCGGAATGACATCGCGATACAGGCACATACGACGACGACTGCCTTCCTCCGGTGTCAGGGCATAAATGGGCACACCTGAGTTCAGAC
>JANORY010000570.1:0-6200 GCA_031415535.1 Burkholderiales bacterium
GCGATTGAAGTCGCCGGTGATGACATGCCTATTGCGATGCAGATCCTGACCCGCGAAGGTCTGCCGAAACATCGCTTCAACACGCTCGGTGAGCTATTCAAGCGGGAAGGCATTATTTCGTCGCCCACCGAGGAACGAGTCCGGTTTATCCATGGCGTCTCACAGGAGCTGTCGCGCACCTTGACCATGATCGACGGTGTGCTGGCGGCGCGCGTGCACATCGTGTTGCCGCAGAATGATCCGCTGGCCGATCGGACCAAGCCTTCGTCGGCTTCGGTCTTTATCCGCCATAGGGCGCAGGTCGATATGCAATCGAGTCTCACCGCGATCAAGTCCTTGATCGTACGCAGCGTTGAGGGCCTGACGCACGATACGGTTTATGTTTCCCTGTTCGCTGCGCAGCGACAGCTTGAGACCAATGCGACAGTACCCAAAGTAGCCTTCCTCGGTATGTCGGTTTCGCGTTCGCAATCCGACTGGTTAGCTTGGTTTATGGCCGCAATCGGGGTGTGCCTGTTGATCGCCCTGGCTGGATTTCTTGGCTGGCGTCAGTACAGGGTGGCAGCCCTCCGTACCGTGGCACTATGAATGCCGCAAACGCCGATTCCCCGCCTGAGGCGATGCCGGATCAATGGCTGGCCGCCTTCGCCTTGCCGATCCAGCAAATCGATTCATCTCATCTGGCGACCTTTAGCGGTGACCTCAACGCACTGTCGCTGATTCATGATCATCTATGGCCATCGACACTGCGTGTACGGCACGAGGATTTGCTTGCGGCGCCGTTCGCGTCGGATCTGCTGATCCTGCCGCGTCCGCGATTCACGCAAATGCTGGGCGTATTCGGCCTGCTTTTGCTGGCCCCAAGCATTCGGCAGGTGATTCAGGGGGCGCGATGGCGGGCCATTATGCTGACGCTCGGCGATTCGGCCCGCCGGTGGATCGAATCGCCTGACTTGGGCGTTTTGTTGGCAGCGCGTTCGCAAGCTGGCGATTCGCAGCGCTGCAAGCTGGCGCTGGCCAGGATTCAGGCAGCCTGTCCGATTGCCTGGGATTCGGTCGAAGCCTTCGGCGCCGATGCGCCGTTGATTGTCGCTACGGCCTGGCTCCACCGACGTCTGCGTGCCATCAGTCCGGCGTTATGGACATTGCTGCGGCTGCGGCTGCCAACGGCGGTACTGGCAGCCGCCGAGGATGGTAATGCTGGGCGGACCTGGGACGCCGACCTAAATACCGACCCCGCAGCCGACCTCGCCTGCTTGTGTGATTTTTCGCAGCACTGGGTCAGCGGGCTTTCCGAGGAACGCACTGCTCAGCATCGAGTCGGCACCCGTGAGGCCGCCTGATGGCCGCCGACGAGCTCACCGCTCTGGTTCGTTCGCAACGCATCATCAAAGCAGCGCAGCTCCAGCAGATTCATTCAGTCGAGCAATGGCTGGCACAAACCATCGCTCAGGCCGAGTCGATACTGAAGCAGGCGCACTCGCAGGCCGCGAAGCTTCATCTCGAGGCGCAAGAAGCGGCCGAACGCCTGGCCTTCGCGGCACGTGAGCACGGTTACCAGCAAGGACTGCGGCAGGCCAAGGAATCGCTGGCCAGCACCATTGCACATAACCAAAGCGCGCTGGCCCAATCCTGGCACCAGCAAGATGAGAAGTTGGTTCATCTGGTCATGCAAACCCTGAGCACTATTCTGACCGAGGAAGATCCACAGCAGCAGTTCTTCGCCAGCGCTGCCCGGCGAGTGCTGCGGGTGGCTCGCGATCAGCGTTTTCTGGTGTTCAAGGTCGCGCCAGTGCAGCTTGAGCTGGCCCGGTCGAGTATCGAACGGGTATTGGCTGACAGTGGCGCGCCGAATTTTGTTGACGTCCTGGCCGGGCCGGATTTGCCCTTGGGTGCCTGTCTCATCGAGTGCGAACACACTCGAATCGACGCCAGCCTGGCCACCCAGTTGGAAGCCTTGCAGCGCGCCGTGACAGCGGTCTTTGATCGGCCGTCAGCCCTTGAAACGCCGAGCGCGCCAGCAGCGTCGCAGAAGTCCGTGCGACCCGCATAATATGAGTTATAGGTACTTGTTGAGAATATCGTCATCATGTCTGAACAATCGGTTGATGTGCTCATCGTGGGCGCAGGCTTTGCGGGTCTCTACATGCTGCACAAGGTGCGCCAGCAAGGCCTTCGGGCTCGGGTCATCGAAGCCGGCGACGGGGTTGGGGGTACCTGGTACTGGAACCGTTATCCAGGGGCACGCTGTGACGTCGAGAGCATGGAGTATTCCTATCAGTTCTCGGCGGCGCTGCAGCAGGAATGGCGCTGGAGCGAGCGCTACGCGGCTCAGCCCGAGATCCTGCGCTATGCCAACCAGGTTGCGGACCGCTTTAAGCTGCGCGACGACATTCAGTTCAAGTCTCGGGTCACAGCGGCGCATTTTAATGAGCGCGACGCACGCTGGCAGGTTAGTACGGCTGATGCGCAACCGGCGCGTTCTGACCGCGATGATGACCGCGATGACGTTCAATGGTCGTGCCGCTTCCTGATTCTCGCAACCGGCTGCCTGTCCTCAGCCAATCGACCAGCCCTTGCGGGCATTGATGATTTCGAAGGTAGTGCCTTTCACACCGGCCTCTGGCCGCATGAACCGGTCGACTTCAGCGGAAAAACTGTAGCCGTGATTGGCACCGGATCGTCGGCCGTTCAGTCAATTCCAGTCATCGCCCGTCAAGCCAAGCGCTTGCTGGTGTTCCAGCGTACGCCAAGCTACGCGGTGCCGGCTCATAATGGACCACTCGATCTTGAGTATGAGGCACGCGTCAAGTCTGACTACGCCGGATTTCGAGCGCGCAATAGCCTGATGCCTGGGGCCTTCGGATCGATTTATCCGCGCAATGAAGCGTCGGCGCTGGCCAGCACCGCTGAAGAACGCGACGCGGCATTTGAGTTTCGCTGGCAGCGCGGCGGCCTCAGTTTTCTGGGTGCCTATGGCGATCTGATGTTAAATCCCGCCGCAAATCTATTGGCTGCGGAGTTCGTTCGCGCGAAAATCCGCGCGACCGTTCGAGACCCACATGTGGCTGAAATGCTGACGCCCAAACATTTGATCGGCTGCAAGCGTTTGGTGATCGATACCGGTTATTTCGAGGCCTTTAATCGACCCAATGTCGAGCTGGTTGATATCAGCCAGACACCGATCGAAGGCATCACCCGAGGCGGCTTGCGCGCGGCAGGTCGGGACTTTGAGGTCGATTGCTTGGTGTTTGCAACCGGCTTTGATGCCATGACCGGATCGATTGCGAAGATCGACATACGCGGTCGCGAGGGTCTGCGCCTGCAGGACAAATGGCAAGCCGGTCCGCGCAGCTATCTCGGCTTGAACAGCAAGGGCTTCCCGAACTTGTTCACCATTTCCGGGCCAGGCAGTCCTTCGGTATTGACCAATATGTTGGTCTCGATCGAGCAGCATGTGGACTTCATCGACGCTTGCATCAGCCATATGCGTCGCCACGGCCACGCCCTGATCGAGGCGAATGCCGCAGCCGAAGAGGCCTGGATCAACCATGTCAATCAGGTTGCGCACCAAACCGTCTACCCGTCGTGCAACTCCTGGTATCTCGGTGCTAATGTGCCGGGCAAGACTCGGGTATTCATGCCGCTGGTCGGCTTTCCACCGTACGTACAGAAATGTAATGAAGTGGTCGCCTGCGGCTACGAGGGATTCGAGTTCTCAGGGGCCGCCCTGCAGTGACAACACGAGCAGCCTACCTAGTCGGCGTCGGCAGCATCGCGTTCGGGCGGCACGATGGCCAGCATGCGGTCGAACTGATGGCGCAGGCGGCCAGCCGCGCGCTCGCCGACGCGCAACTGGCGCGTGATGAAATTGATGGCGTGCTGTGCGGTTATGCGACGACGCTACCGCACCTGATGCTTTCGACCTTATTTTGCGAGCGATTCGGGCTGCGCCCGGCCTATGCGCACAGCATGCAACTGGGTGGCGCTACCGGTTGTGCCATGCTGATGCTGGCCGCCGATCTGGTGCGCTTGGGGCGCTGCCGGAACATCCTCGTGGTGGCAGGCGAAAACCGCGCCAGCGGCCAGTCTCGTGACAGTTCAATTCAAACGCTGGCGCAAGTGGGCGATGCACAGTTTGAAGTGCCCAATGGTGCCTCGGTGCCCGCCTACTACGCGTTGATGGCCTCGCGCTACCTGTACGAAACCGGCACTCGCGAAGTCGATCTCGCCGAACTGGCGGTTTTGATGCGCGCGCATGCAGCAAGGCACCCGCAGGCTCATCTGAGAACGCCGATCAGCGTGGCGGATGTTCTGGCCTCGAAGCCGATTGCCTCACCACTGAAGCTGCTCGATTGCTGCCCGATCTCGGACGGCGCGATGGCGCTGGTGGTTTCAGCCAAGCCCGCCGAAGGTCCGCGAATTGCGGTACTGGGTGCCGGCCAGGCACATCAACATCAACACCTGAGCGCGATGCGTTCGGTACTTGAAACCGGCGCGGCGCAGGCTGCCGACCGCGCCTTCGATGAGGCCGGTCTAAAGCGTGCGGCAATTGACTATCTTTCAATCTATGATTCCTTCACCATTACCTTGGCGATGTTGCTTGAGGAAATCGGTTTTGCGCCGCGCGGCGGTTCGGCGACTCGCGTGCGCGACGGTGACTTTCAACGCGACGGTGCATTGCCCTTGAACCTGCACGGCGGACTTTTGTCGTTCGGCCATTGTGGCGTGGCCGGCGGAATGGCGCATGCGGTCGAGGCGGTGCGCCAGCTCGCGCACTGCGCCGGTGATCGTCAAGTGCCGAAGGCGACGCACGCCTTTGTGCATGGCGACGGCGGCGTGATGTCCTCGCATGTCAGTCTGATTCTCGCGCGGGTGGGCTAGTGTGAAACACCACACTAACATGGCCGATCAAACCCAAGGTCGGCTGCGCTTCCAGCGTTGCACAAGCTGTAGAGCAGTACAGACACTATCGCGTTTTGCCTGCCAGCAGTGCGGCGCTGAACACCTCGAATGGCATGACGCGACAGGCAGCGGCACGGTCTACGCCGTCACCGTGGTCAATCGAGCGCCTACTGAGGCGTTTCGGGCCTTGCTGCCCTATACCTTGGTACTGGTCGATCTCGACGAAGGTAGCCGCGTGATGGCGCACGGCGCGCCGGGTTTGGCGATTGGCGAGCGGGTCAGCGCGCGTGCGCTGCCGTTTGGCGAGGCTTGCCTGATCATTTTTGATCAGTGCTGAAACACGCTCTCGCCTGTCGCGCTGTCAGAACTGAGGCGGCACGTCAGGCGTTCGCGATGTCGAACCCGTCAGCCCGCCAACCCGTTAGCCCAGAAACGAAGTGCTGTCTCATTGAACTGCGCCGCCCGCTCGATTTGCGGTACATGGCCGCACTGCTTCCAGATCTGAACCTCGACCTTTGGTAAGTGTTTACGCAGTACTTCAGCATGACTGGCCGGAACCAAGCGGTCGTTCTCGCCCCAGATCACCAGCGTTGGAATTGCGATTGCAGGCAGTGCTGCGTGTAGTTGATCAACCAGTTCAACCCGAAAGCCACCAAACGCCAAGAAGCTGCGAAGTGTTTTCAGAAACGCCGCCTGGGCTCCGGGCATGCTGGCCAGCGCCACCTTGGTGCTGACCAGTTGTTTAGTCACAAAAGGTGCCGCATCGAAGAATGCCTTGCTCCAGAGCATCTTCGTTCCGAGGCGATTCGGACGCGTGAACAGTTCGCCGAGGAGCGGCACGGCTGCTAATCGGAATTCAAACAAGGCACCGTGCCTGGCAATACCGGCCGGATCGACCAGCAACAGTGAGCTGACCCGACTTGCATCTATCATCACGCATTCGAGGGCGAGGCGGCCACCTAAGGAGTTACCGGCCAAATGGGCACTCGAGAGTTGTTTCGCGCTCATGAAATCGAGGACAAACTGAGCTAATCGACGCAGGCTATAGGACTCATCGGCTGGCTTGTCGGTCACCGGTTTATCGGCCGGCTTCGCGTCGCCAGGTTTCGTGTCGGCCGGCTTCGTGTCAGTGGCCCCATCTTTTGCGGCCCCTTCCTTGCCGGGCTCGGTGGCCGGCGGCGTGGCGGTCGGCGTGGCAGACTTGTCGGGCAATTGGATCGCGCGGAACTGGGATTCCTTGTTGTCTTCGTAGTACTTCTTGATTTGCTCTTCGGTGATGGTCGGCTCGATATCGG
>JANORY010000571.1:0-1351 GCA_031415535.1 Burkholderiales bacterium
GGCCAGTACGCAAGCACTGCCGACCGCAACGACCGCCCGAACAAGTGCCCTCCGTTTTTCGTCGGCAGGCACGTCTTCATCAAAAATCTGCTGCAAACCGAGCGCAGCCAGCGCGCAAACCGCCAGTTGCCCGATGCCAAAAGCCATCGTAACTGCCCTGAATTTTTTGAACAGCGGCAGGTAGTCGTAGAAAAAATAATTGAGGAAAAAATTGCCGCCCCAGGCCAGCATGACCGCAAAAATGGCCGCGCCCACCAGCCACCATTTTTCGGCTCCGCGCACCAGAAACGCCCCCAAAAAGAACAGAAAAAGCAACGCCGCACCGTAATAAATGGCGGTGCCGACAAACGGCTGCGCGCCCGTGTAGAGGTAGCCGGACACTTCGCGCTCGGCCTGGCGGCGGGCCTGCGCGTCGGAATAACCGCGCTGCGAGAGTGCCTGCACGATGCTGGCATTCACCTTTTTATAGGTGTCCGTTTCGCGGGTGCTTTCGTTGGCCCCGCCGCCTGCCCAACGCGGAATGAGCAGCGTCATCGATTCGCCGATGCCGCAACTCCAGTCGAACATGTATTTTTTGTCGAGGCCGTCGCCTTTTTCGGCTTTTGCCGATAGCTCCGATTTGCCGCGAATGGTTTCCTGGCCAAATTCCTGGGTCGGCAGCAGTCGGCTGGCATTGCTGAACCCGCCGACGAGCAGTGCGAAGCCGATGACCGACGTGGCAACCGCCCATTGGGCAAGGCGATTTTTAATAACAGCTTCAATCAGCTTTGCAATAAAAAGAATAACGACAACAAGCAGTCCGTAATAAGTAATCTGGATATGGTTGGCCAGCATTTCGAGGCACATGAACAGCGCAATCAGCCCGCCGCCGAGCAGGTATCGCCCTCGATACGCCCAGATTGCACCTGCAAAAATGGCGGGCAAATAGGCCAGAGCTATCATTTTGGTCGAATGCCCGGCCTCCAGAATGTCCACATTATAGACCGAAATGCCGAACGTGGCAGCCCCGATGGCCGCGATTCGATAGTCCGTTTTGAAAGCCAAAAGCAGCAGATAGAGGCAGAACATGGCCAGAAAAATGGCCGTATTCGGAGCCGTCACGCCATTGCCGAGCAGGAAAGCATAAAAAACGGGCATCGTCAGATTGGTCGGCGCGGGCATGTAAATCTGGTAGGCAGGCATTCCGCCGAACGCCGAATTGGTCCACAGCGGAGCCTCGCCGGTTTCTTTCAGGTATTTCTGCACCTCGGTTTGCATGCCTTTTGCCTGCTGGTTGTCCGACTGGTTCAGCACTTTGTCGCCGAAGGTGGCGGGGCCAAAAAAGACGCAGGCCAGCAAAAAAAGCAGACCG
>JANORY010000572.1:0-2033 GCA_031415535.1 Burkholderiales bacterium
GTATAAAAAAGTCGTGGCTCGAGTGTTTGTGTGACATCGCGATCGAAGAATCGCGCCCCTCGCTCGAAGATCAGACCGGAATCGACCGACACGGTCGGTACGCTGCGATTGATTGTCGTCGGCTGCCCCGGATTAGTCTCCATTTGATAGGACGACCAATGCATGCTGACCTTGGGTGTCACAAACCAGCCGGGGCGCACAATCGGATAACTGATGGTCGGATTGACCACCACCCGCGTGCCCTCGGCGCTTTCCAGTAAGGGTCGACGAAAACGGGTCGCATCGAAGGTCGAATTGATATCAAAACCACCGAACACGTCACGCTTCGAGTAGAGGGCTGCCAACTGGGGAAGGCGTTCATAGGGCGGCGCGTCGCGTGCCTCAAGAATGTTCTGGTAACGGGTTGACCGAATATTGAGGGTCCAGTCGCCGATGACCTTCAGCGCATTGACATCACGCGGCAGGCTGCGCTCCGAACTTGAAATAATCGTTCGCGCATAGTCAATGAAGTAGTTGTCGTCTGACACACCTTTGACGTTCCAGTTGCCGTACCAACCATAAAAATTAGTGAAGGTGTGGAGCGAAGCAAACTGGTAACGCGAAGCGTCCGCTTTCAAATCCTGCGGGTTATATTCGAAGCGAGTTTCACCGAATGCGGTCGGCTCAAGGTAGCGCACCAGTCCACCCAATTGAACACCGCGTAGGGCCATCAACCGGGTGTACAAGGTAAAGTCCCGATTCGGCGCAATGTTGAAGTAGTACGGCAACAGCACCTCACCGCCGGTCTTGCTGATCAACGAAAACGTCGGCGCGAGAAAGCCGCTGCGCCGCTCATCACCGAGCGGAAAACTGAAAATCGGTGCTTTCAGAATGGTCAGACCCTTGAACACCAGATTGCCACCAGTACCGGTGCCCTCCTGATTGGCCTGATCAACAATCAAGGTCTGAGCCTTTAGATACCAGTCGGGATCGCTGGCGACACAGGTGCTGTACGTCGCGTTATGCAACGCCGCGCGTTCCGGCCCCAGAAAATCGGCGCGATCGGCACTGCCGCGACCTTTATAAAGTGGGAAGTAGTACTTGGGCGACAACATATAACCTTCGCTGGCGTCGACCTTCAACTGCAATTGCGGCCCGGCAAAAATATTACCTTCGCGGGCCATTCTGACTTGGCCGACGGCGACCACTTCGTCATCCGGCAGGTAATAAGTCACGCGATCGCCGCGAACCACCGTCCCGGCGCGGCGAATTTCAGCGTCACCTTCAATCGTGGTTTCGCGCTCCGAGCGACCCGAAACTTTTTCGCCGGTCGCGTAAATTGGTCGGCCTTCGGAGATTTGCGCATTGCGTTCGAGCAACTCGTTGGCCGGTTTCAGCGACAATGGCGCGTCACCCGTTGACGGCTCGCTGCTCTGGCCGAACGCCGGCGCGATCAGTGCCGAGTTGATCAGCACCAGAACGTAAAAAAGACAAGCGCGCGCGCCAGGCAAATGCTGCCGGACCAAAATGAAACATCGAAGCATCGCAGTATTATAGAAGCCTATGAAACAGCACCCGACCCCCGCCTCGAATAACGACTCAAGACTCGCAGCCGTCAAGGATTGGCTCAGCACCCTCCCCGCCCACTATGGCCTGAACATTGATTCACTGCGGCCAGCGTCGAACGACGCGAGCTTCAGACGCTACTTCAGGGTTCAAGCTAGCTGTGGCGAACCAGCCGCTTATGTGGTGATGGATGCGCCGCCGCCGCTGGAAGACTGCCGGCCCTTTGTCAACATCGCCCAAATATTGACCGGTGCCCAGGTGAATGCACCCGTGGTTTATGAATCTGAGTTGCAACAGGGATTTTTGCTGTTACAGGATTTTGGCAACCGCGTTTATCTCGACGAACTGACTGAACAAAGTGCACCGCAACTTTATGGCGATGCCATCGCCAGCCTGATTCGGCTGCAAGTCGCCAGTCGGGCCGGCGTTTTTCCAGCCTACGATGAAGCGCTGCTGCGCCGCGAGCTGATGCTCTACCCCGACTGGTA
>JANORY010000573.1:0-4242 GCA_031415535.1 Burkholderiales bacterium
TCGGGCTCGCCGTTGGTGGTCGGGCTGGGTCTTCATGAGAACTTCCTGGCCTCGGATGCCCTGGCGCTGGCCGGTGTGACGCAGCAGATCCTTTATCTGCAGGATGGCGACGTAGTTGATGTGCAGTGCTCCCGCGTCTGGATCGTTGATGCGAACGGCCAGGCGGTGGATCGGCCGATACAGACCGTCCATGCCCACGCCGGTGTGGTCGAACTCGGGCCCTATCGGCACTTCATGCAGAAGGAAATCTTTGAGCAGCCGCGGGCGATTGCCGACACCCTGGAAGGCGTCGAAGCGCTCGTGCCTGAGCTGTTCGGTGACCAGGCGTATCGCGTCTTCAAGAAGATTGACTCGGTGCTGATACTCGCCTGCGGTACCAGTTTTTATGCGGGGCTGGTCGCCCGGTACTGGATCGAATTGCTCGCGCGACTACCGGTGCGCGTCGAGATCGCCAGTGAGTATCGCTACGGCCCCAGTGTCCCCAACCCAAATACCTTGGTGGTCACCATTTCGCAAAGCGGTGAGACGGCCGATACCTTGGCCGCGTTAAAACACGCACGTGCACTCGGATTGGCCGAGTCCTTGACGATCTGCAATGTTGCAAGCAGCGCGATGGTCCGTGAATGTAAACTGGCCTATATCACCCGGGCGGGCATCGAAATTGGTGTCGCCTCGACCAAGGCGTTCACGACCCAACTGACTGCTCTGTACCTGCTTGCCCTGACGCTTGCCGAAACCCATGGCAGGCTCAGCGATGAAGACCAGTCGCAACACTTGCGTGGTCTGCGCCGGCTACCCGGTGCGATCAGCGCCGCGCTGGCGCTCGAGCCGCAGATCATCGCCTGGGCTGAGCAGTTTGCGCGACATGAACATGCGCTGTTCCTGGGCCGCGGCCTGCATTTTCCGATCGCGCTGGAAGGCGCCCTGAAGCTCAAGGAGATTTCCTACATTCACGCCGAGGCTTACCCGGCTGGCGAACTCAAGCACGGCCCGCTGGCCCTGGTCACCCGCGCCATGCCGGTTGTCACCGTGGCACCGAATGATGATCTGATCGGCAAGCTGAAGTCGAACATGCAAGAGGTGCGTGCGCGTGACGGCCAACTCTACGTCTTCACCGATAACGATACCCACCTCGAGTCTTCCGAAGGTGTGCATGTGATTCGCTTGCCAGGCCGATATGACTTGCTCTCGCCGATCGTGCATACGGTGCCGCTGCAGTTGCTGGCCTATCACACGGCGGTGGCACGTGGCACCGATGTTGACAAGCCCAGAAATCTGGCCAAGTCAGTTACTGTTGAGTAGCCGCGCTCAAGGCAACACCAGGCCGCGCTCAAGGAAATGCCGGCAACGCCCCACATCGTCTTAAAAGCAACACCGGCGTGTCGCCGCCCATGCGCTTGAAAACCCCGCCGGGCAAGCGATGATCTGGAGGCAATCCCGCACTTGGTATGGTGTCAGTCGGGTGTAACCAACGAAGCACGGAACTTTCCGCTATTGTTAGTTGTTCGCTCGACTGACTTATGGCAGATTGCTGCGAGTCCTTAAGGTGGCCCATTTAATTCGTCGACCCTAAAAGCTTGGCCAGAATCGTGAAAAAAGACCCTGTCAATACTCCAGACCCAGCAAACCCTGAGCCGGAGGGTCAGCGCGCTGTGTCGCGTGGGCGCCGTCGATTCAGCATAGCCTTGCCGTGGGTCTCAATGAGCTTACCAACTGCGGCAACGGCGGCTGGATCCGCAACAGCGCTGGCGCCGGAGGACGCGCGAACCACGCTGCGCGATGGCTGGATTCTCAAAAATAGCGACTCATGATTCTAGAAAATGCACAACAGGCAGCCAGTGCCACCAAAGATATTGATGTTTGTATCGCCGGCAGCGGGCCCGCTGGCCTATCGCTAGCCATCGAGTTGGAAGCCAAGGGGTTCAAGGTCCTGGTGCTGGAGGCCGGTGGCCCGATGTACGACGAAAAATCGCAGGCGCTGATGCAAGGCCAGATTGTTGGCGATCAAAACTTTGACATGGGCGTGAACCGTTTGCGCTTTTTTGGCGGCTGCTCGAACCACTGGGGCGGTTTTTGCCGGATGCTCGACGACTGGGATTTCCGCGATAAGGTCGATGGCGTAGCCACCGCCTGGCCAATTGGCAAAAAAGATCTCGATCCCTATCTGGATCAAGCGCGCGACATTCTTGAGATCCCGTGCTTTGCGCCGGATCGAGCGCTGAACGACATGATTTCGCATGTCCAATGGACCTATTCACCGCCGGTGAATTTTGCGATCAAGTACAAAGACCATGTCATGAAGTCCAGTCGACTGCATGTGGTGTTTAATGCCAGCATCAGCAATTTTGTCGAGAAAGACGGCAAGGTGATCGCGGCCGAAGTGCGTGATCTACAGAACAATCTGCAACTCATCAAGGCACCGCACTTCGCGCTGTGCGCTGGCGGCATCGAAAATAGTCGACTGCTTTTGTGGTCGAACGTTCAAAACGAGGGACGATTGGTGCGCCAAGCCAATGCGCTGGGAAAATACTGGATGGAGCATCCGCATTATTCGGTGGCTGATGCGTTGGTTACGGTTAATCCCGGGATCGATCCCGACCGGCGTGGCCGCTCGTTTATTGCACCGAGCGAAAAAGCAATCCGTGAACGAAAAATGTTGAACTGCGCGCTGCGTCTGGAACTCACCGACTATGAAGGAACCCGGCAACTGATTTCCGATCTGGTCTGTGTAGCCCCTCGGGTGGGCCGTTGGGCCGCCAAGAAGGTTGGCAAGACGTTTTGGTGCGGCATGAAATTGCGGGCGGCTTGGGAGCAGGCACCGCGTGAATCGAATCAGATACGGCTGGGTGCCAAACGCGATGCCCTCGGCATTCCGCAGGTCGAACTGCATTGGAAGAAGTCCGATTTGGAGATACACACCGTAACTCAGGCGGCCACCTTATTCGGCGAGTATCTGGCCGCCAACAATTTCGGCCGGGTGCGCCTGTTGCCCTGGCTGGCCGATAAATCCGGCTTTCCGGATGACGATGAGCGCATCGGCAATCATCACATGGGTGGTACGCGCATGAGCAAGGATCCGCGCAATGGCGTGGTCGATGCCGCCTGCAAAGTACATGGTTTGAGCAACCTTTATGTCTGCGGGTCATCGGTCTTTCCGAGTGCCGGGCATGCAAATCCGACCTTGACCGTGGTTCAAATGGCGTTGCGCCTGGCAAGCCATCTGGAGAAGGTCGCAAAATCCGAGGCCAAGGCGTGATGATACGACGACTCAAACTTGGATTAGGCATTCTGTTGGGGCTGGCGCTGTTGGCGTTCCTCGGCCAACGCTGGATTGCGCATCGTACCGGTATCGAAGGCTGGACCGAGCGCGCTCTGCCAAAGGCCAACCAGATCATTACCGATCAAAAGTTGCGCGAGCGCTTCGCCGGTCATGCGACTGGCTTAAATCCGCAGGCCTATGAGGATGGCTTTCGCTACTTTCTGGAAGGTCATCTGAACTATCGATCGCCGCAAGGTGCGGCGGTGTTTTATCCAGGCGCACACAGCTTTAACGGCCGCAAGAGCGACGGCTTCGAGGCCTTCTCGAGATTCTTGCCACTGGCCGCCAGTTGGATCGCCTCGGGTCGCGCCGATACCTTCGAGTACGCCGGTCGCAAGGTTTCGATTACCCAAACGATCAAGGAAGGGCTGCTGGCTGGAACCAATCGCGAGAACCCTGAGTATTGGGGCGTGATTCGCAGCCAACATCAAACTCTGGTCGAATCCGCTGATATTGCGTTGGGCGTATGGTTAAGCCGAAAACAGATCTGGGCATCGCTGAGTCGACCAGAACAGGTGCAGTTGGTTACATGGCTCAAGCGTGCACTCGAGGTCGATCCGTTTCCGGGCAACTGGTCGTTGTTTCCAATCATCGTACATCGTGTACTGATCGCACTGGGCGAAGACGATTGTTGTAACGACATTTCGATGACCCGCATGTACCGCGAGTTCAAGCAACTCTACATTGGCGGCGGCTGGATCGACGATCCGCCGAACGGTGCCGACTACTACAACGTCTGGGCGATGCAGTACTTGTTGTTCTGGATTGATCAGATTGATCCGAAGTTTGATCCGAAATTTATTCGTGACACTAACCGCGAGATGGTGGGTTTTTACTCCCATCTGATATCCCCGAAGGGCGCTCCATTGTGGGGACGCAGCGTTTGTTACCGGATGGCCACGGCGGTGCCGCTGCTGGTGGCT
>JANORY010000574.1:0-1605 GCA_031415535.1 Burkholderiales bacterium
GGAAGAACAGCCGAAACCGCCTTCCGAGCTTTGCCCGCCGCCAATGGCGATGGGCCTGCCCCAGCGTGTTGCCCTGACGGTGCTCGTCGCGCGCCGGATCGCCCGGCACCACGTCTAGCATCAACTGGCTCAGTGCCCGGAAGAGCTTGACGTTGGCATTGGACTCGAACCCTTCGAGGTCGTTCTGTTGTGCACGCTGGACGGCGGCGTTCAGCCGCCGCAACTGCTCGATTACACAGTCGTGAAACAGCAGCGTCCAGCCATGCCTTTGCATTAGAGCGCCACTTCCCCGTCGATTGCTTCATCCAGGTTCTGGCGGTGACCAGCCTGATCCAGCATGGCGCGGGCCAAGTCATCTGGCAGCCCCTGGACATGGCGGCCGGCCTGGATGTCTTTCGCGAGCAGCGATAAGAATGCGTTGATCGCTGGATCTTCATGCTCGGCCTCTACGCGGCTGACGACGACCTTGCCGTCCTCGTTCAAGTCAAACGCCACCTTGCCGCCGGCGTCAACCCCTAGCACCTGACGGATCGGCTTGGGCAGCGTGATCTGGCCCTTCGATGTGATTGTGGCGAGTTCGTGAATGGCGGGCATCGTGTTTTCTCCCAGATGATTGGCTCTCGTCAATTGTAAGGAATATTCCTTACCAAGGTCAAGCCAAACGGTGAACCTGGCCTCCTTAGCGAGCACCCTGCTACGATTTAGGCTTGCGAAGATACCGCTTGGATTAAGTTCAATGCCCAGTGATAACCAGCCATATCTCACGGCTCTACAACTGGAAAACGCCCGCCTCATCGCGCTGCTTGAGCAGAACGGCATCGAGTGGCGTGGAGAACCACCGCGCGCGGCTGCGCTCACCGCATCGGAACCCAAAGTCTTTTCTACGGACGAAAAGGTCGCGTTGTTTCGGCGTCTGTTTCGCGGTCGCACCGATGTTTACCCCGTCCGATGGGAAAGCAAATCCACTGGCAAGTCCGGTTACGCGCCGGCCTGTGCCAACGAATGGCGCGCTGGCGTCTGCGAAAAACCCCGAATCAAATGCTCGGATTGCGGCCATCGACTGCTGATTCCGCTCACGGATTCAGCGATTTACTCGCACTTGGCAGGGACGCATACACTCGGCATCTACCCGCTCCTCGAAGACGACTGCTGCTACTTTCTCGCGGTCGACTTTGACGCGGCCGACTGGCGCGAAGATGCCAAGGCGTTCGCTGAATCCTGCGACGAATTGGGTGTACCCGTCGCTATGGAAATCAGGACACCATGCCCAAAGGAGGCTTTGGAAACTTGATCGCCCTGCCGCTACAACGAAAGCCGCGCGAAAACGGATTCAGCGTCTTTGTCGATCGGCAATGGACGGCACAGCCTGATCAATGGTCATTTTTGGCGACCGTTCAGACGATGGATGGGCGCGATATCGATGCAACCGTTTTACGCGCAATCGGCGACGCACATCCTTTGGATCTGAACTTTGTCGACGACGAAGATCGGGCGACACCGTGGAAGTCACCGCCTCGATTGAGCAAGGCGTTGCCAGGACTCATGCCAGAGTCGTTAACCTTGACATCGGCAAATATGATCTATTTTGAGAAGGCTGCTTTGCCG
>JANORY010000575.1:0-1102 GCA_031415535.1 Burkholderiales bacterium
AGTCCTTTATATCGTCGTAACCGACCGGCCAGGGCGTGGCAATTCCCTCGCGAGCGTTCGCCTCAAAATCGTCGGGCGCAAACCGGTAGCTCTGCTTGCCCCACATAATTGACCGACCGCCAGTATGATAGCCGCGCATCCATTCGAAGCGTTTGTCCTCCTCGTACGGATGCTCGATGTCATCGACGAACATATGGCCAGACGCTTCGTTGATTGTGTAGCCGGTTCGCATCTGTTTTTGTTGCCGCGCTTTTTGCTCGTTGGTTGACCAGCCGCGATGCTCGAAATCCCAGGGGTTTTTCGATGCCGTCGAGTAATCGATGACGTGTTTGAGGTCGCGGCCCCGTTCGAGGACGAGGACTTTGAGGCCCTTTTCGGCCAATTCCTTTGCGGCCCATCCGCCGCTGATGCCGCTGCCGACCACGATGGCATCGTAGCTGTTTTGGGGCGTGGCTTTTATTTGAAAATCCATGATTGTTGAATGTAACACAGCATTTATGCTGTGGATTTTATTGAAAAAACTATCCTGACATAAAGGCCTGGCTAAAAAAAATAGCCGCAAGAATGCAGGGGTTCAGGAATTCATAACAGCATAAATGCTGTGCTACGCGCTTATTGAAAAGACCGATAGCCCTCCTCCATTTTCACCGAAGCGTCCCAACGGCCAGGCGTCTGGACATAATTCAGGGCCAGCGTCTGCCCCGGTTCCGAGGTGAAATAGCTGAAAATCGTCAGGCTTTTCAGCAAAAACCAGAAAATGGCGGGCTGCCCTGGCTGGTTCGCCACGCGGCGACGGGTGCGCTCGGCGATGGCTTCGGCCTCCCATTTTTTCAAAATTTCCGTCCGTTTTTCAGGCAGCATTTTCACAAAACCGGCCTGATAAGTGGCCTTGCACTCGGCTTCGAGAGCCACGAGGCCAGCCACAAATGCCGCTGAATCCTCCGGTTTGGAGCAATCCTGCAAAAGGATTTCGATGGTCGGGCCGACTTTGGCATCCGTCGCGCCGGGCGTGCCGGTTTTCGGGATGATGGTTTCGGCGAGTTCGACCAGCATTTTTCGTTGCGATTTGCTGAGCAATTTGAGTTTGCCGTAGGCCATCTGG
>JANORY010000576.1:0-5307 GCA_031415535.1 Burkholderiales bacterium
GCAATTACGACCAGCTCTGGGTAACCACTTCACTACGTGGTCTCATCGGCGGCATTCTCTCGGTCGAAATTCTCGATGAAGGTGTGCACTCCGGCAATGCCAGCGGCATTGTGCCCTCGTCTTTTCGAATTGCGCGGCAGTTGTTGAATCGGATCGATGACGTCGAGACCGGCCGTGTACTCGCCGAGGCATTTCATGCGCCAATTCCCGATGAACGGATTGTGCAAGCGGCTGCCGCTGGCGATATTCTGGGCGATAGTGTCTGGAAACAGTTTCCCTGGGTCGGCTGCTCGCATGGCCCGGCGGGTCATGGGCAGGCCGCCATGACCTCGGTACCAATGACGACCGACCCGGTTCAAGCGATCCTGAATCGAACCTGGCGGCCGGCGCTATCGGTGACCGGGGCGGCCGGTTTTCCATCACTCGACTCGGCTGGCAATGTGCTGCGACCCAAAACCTCATTCAAGTTGTCCTTGCGCTTGCCCCCAACGGTGGATGGCGAACGCGCCAGCCATGAACTCAAGCGACTGCTGGAGGCTAACCCGCCATATAACGCCCGGGTCAGTTTCCGGGCCGATCATGGTGCCACCGGCTGGAATGCGCCGCCCACTGCGCCGTGGCTCAAACGCTTGCTCGATCAGACCTCGCTCGATGCGTTCGGCAAGGAGGCCGCCTGGATGGGCGAGGGCGGCACCATTCCCTTCATGAACATGCTCGGTGAAAAATTTCCGAACGCACAATTTCTGATCACCGGTGTTCTGGGCCCCAAGTCGAACGCCCATGGACCGAACGAGTTTTTGCATTTGCCATACGTCACCACGTTGACGCGTATCGTGGCCGGCGTTTTGGCGGGTGCATAAAAGGTTTCACGCCGGCAAGATCCAATTCTCCAGATCAGGCCGATCACCAATCAACGCCAGCCCGTTGGCGATCGATTCAAACTCGTCGCCCGATTCAAGCTTGTGTGCGCCAAAGCGTTGCTCGAACAAGCGCCGAACCGCTGGAACAAACGAGGTCCCGCCGGTTAGAAAAACTTTACTAATGCTTGCGGGCGTCAGGCTGGCACGGCGCAGCGCCTCATCGAGCGCGCGCTCGATGATCTCGAGGTCGTCGGCAATCCATCGCTCGAAGTCGCTGCGCTTGATCGGTGCCGCAACGCTGAGTTCCGGTGTCTCAAAGCGCAGCGTGGTTTGCTGCTCGCTCGAAAGACGCGCCTTGGCGCTCGATACCGCTTGATACAAGGAGTAGCTGCGGCCGGACTCGACCAGACTGACCATGCGCTTGATGAGTTCGGGTTGCTTTGCCCAGGTCATGAGCTCTTTGAATTCTCGAAACTCACGCGAGGTCGGCAAGACGGACAATAAATGCCAACTCGCAAAACTGGCGTAACAGGAGTTCGGCATCTCAAGAATTTTGCCCATGCTGTTGAACTCGCTGCCTTTGCCCAACAAGGGCGAGACAACCTTGTCGATGATTCGATAGTCAAAGCGATCGCCCGCAATCCCGGCACCGGAATGCGCCAGCGCGTGTGCCTTGATGCTCCTGGCTGTGTTTGTTCCAGTGTCGGTACCCACTTCAAAGTGCATGACCGAATAGTCGGTGGTACCGCCGCCGAAATCGGCAACCAGTACGGTGGCGTCACGCTCGAGGCGGCGCGCATAAAAAAATGCGGCAGCAACCGGTTCATAGGCAAAGTAGACTTCGTTAAAACCGATGCTGGCCAGCGCTTCGCGGTAGCGGCGCATCGCCAAGTCAGCGTCCGGGTTGGCGCCGACGTACTGTACCGGGCGACCGACCACCAAGCGTGGAACACTCTGTTGCATCTGCTTACCGGCGTGTGCCTGCATTTCCTCGAAGAACGCGCCCAGCAGTTCTTCGAATTTAAAGTAGTACTCGAAAATGGCGGTGCCCTCGAAGAGCCGGCTGGCAGCGAACGATTTAAGTGACTGCAGAAACCGACAGTCTTGCGGGTCGATCAGAAATTGATCGATCGCCCAAGGGCCGGCCGCGACGCGCAGACGGGTCTCGCGCTCTTCGTTTTCTTCCCAGAAACACAGCGCCGATGGAAACGTTGACGAGGCACGCGCGCCTTGCCCAAACAACAAAGGCGCGATCTTGCCTGAGCCTTCGCTGCGCGCAAGGACCGTGTTGGTTGTGCCGAAGTCGAGACCGATTGAGCTTTGATTCATACCGCAAGGATACAGACTAATATTGGGCTTGATTTCTGACCCGTTTCGAGGTGAATCATGACCCGTCAAGCTCCGCGCAGTCGCGCGCGCCGCCAATTCATCGTGACCGGTGCCGGCGCTGGCCTGGCGGTCGGTCTGCAACTGCCGATCGGCAACCGCGCAGCGCAGGCGCAGGTTCAGTCCCAGGCGTCCGGTGAACTTGAGGCTCCTGAGGTTGGTGCCTGGGTGGTCATCAAGCCCGACGATACCTGTGTCATTCGAATCGCCCGCAGTGAGATGGGTCAAGGCACGCGCACCGGACTGGCGCAACTAGTCGCAGAGGAACTGGAATGCGACTGGCGCAAGGTGACCACTGAATCGCCGACCCCTGGTCAGAACCTCGCCCGCAAGCGGATCTGGCGCGATATGGCGACCGGCGGCAGCCGTGGCATTCGCGGCTCTCATGAATACGTGCGGCAAGGCGGCGCGGCCGCCCGGATCATGCTGCTGCAAGCCGCCGCTCAGCAATGGCAGGTGCCGGTGGCCGAATTGACCGTCAGTGAAGGCGTGATCACCCATCAAGCTACCAAGCGCCAGGTGAGCTACGGCAAGGTCGCGGCCGCTGCGTCGAAGTTGGCGCCACCGAATCCGAGCGAGATCAAACTCAAGTCACCGATCAACTGGTCGATCGCCGGGCGCGCGCTGCCAAGGGTCGACACGCGGGACAAAATCGATGGCAGCAAGATTTTCACCGGCGACATTAAATTGCCCGGATTGTTGAACGCTGCGATCAAGGCCTGTCCGGTGTTTGGCGGCAAGCTTAAAAGTTACGACGAGACCACGGTCATGGCGATGCCAGGCGTGAAAAAAGTGGTGCGGGTGCACGACACAGCAGTGGCCGTGGTTGCTGACACCTGGTGGCGCGCCAAAACCGCGCTCGACGCACTGCCCATCGAGTGGGACGAAGGGCCGCACGGCACTCGTTCGAGCGCTCAGATCGATGAGCACATCAAATCCGGCTTGTCGGCCGACAACCCTTACGCAATGCGCAACGAAGGTAACGCTATCGCTGCGATTGCCGGTGCAGTCAAGAAGATCGAAGCCGTTTATGGCACGCCGTTTCTGGCGCATGCGACGATGGAGCCGCACACCGCGATTGCGCGAATCAGCCCCGGCAAGGGTGAACTCTGGTTGCCGACCCAGAACGGTGAAGCCTCACTGGCGGCGCTCTCGGAAGAATCTGGAATACCGTTAGCGCAATGTGAGGTGTACAAGCACGATCTGGGCGGCGGCTTCGGTCGTCGCGGCGGCGCTCAAGACTACGCACGTCAAGCGGTGGCGATTGCCAAACAGATGCCGGGCGTGCCCGTGAGACTCAGTTGGAGCCGCGAGGAAGACCTGGCGCACGACTTCTACCGGCCGGTGTCGCAATGCAAGCTGTCGGCCGGCATCGACGACAAGGGCGCACTGGTCGGGCTACAAGTACGCGTATCCGGCCAGTCATTGAATGCATTCTCGAACCCGGCATCAATCATTGGTAACCAGGACCGGCGTCAACTGCAAGGCTACTATGTCGAGCCAGGTGATGCCCAACTCGGCTACACCATTCCCAACTTGCTGGTTGAGTATGTCATGCGCAACACCCACGTGCCAGTGGGACCCTGGCGCGGCGTGAACACCAATCAGAATGGCGTTTACTTCGAGTGTTTCCTGGACGAAGCGGCGCGCGCCGCCGGTCGTGATCCGCTCGAGTTCCGGCGTGCGCTCATGAGCCAGCATCCGAAGCATCTGGCGGTGCTTAATGCAGCCGCGCGCAATGCTGGCTGGACCAAGAAGCCTGCGGCCGGAGTGTTTCGAGGCATCGCGCAGTTCATGGGCTACGGCAGTTATTCGGCGGCAGTCGCCGAGGTGTCGATGACACCGAAAGGAACCGTCAAAGTGCATCGCATGGTGCTGGCGCTAAATTGTGGTCATGCGGTGAATCCGCAGCAGATCGAGGCGCAGGTAGAGGGCTCGGTCGCCTTTGGTTTGTCGGCCACGTTCTATGGCGAGAATACCGTCAAGGATGGGCGCATGGTAGAGCGCAATTTTCATGAATACAACTTGCTGAAGATCGCCGAGATGCCGAAAGTCGAAACGGTCATCGTGCCGAGCTTCGATTTCTGGGGTGGGGTTGGGGAGCCGACCATTTGTGTGGTGGCACCAGCCGTCATGAATGCCATCCATGCGGCAACCGGCAAGCCGGTGCGCACGCTGCCGTTGAAGAATATTGGTTTGATCTAGTCCGCGAGGTCTTTAGCCTGGGCGAAACTGCTTCCAGAAGACGTCCTTGAGGTGCACCCGCCCATCACGCACGGTGATGAGCTCAACGCCACGCACATTGAACGCATCGCCATCCCGGTACTTGCCGTCAAGTCGATACGTCATGACGATTTTATCAGCCCCCAGGCCACGGCAAACAACGTCCTCGAAGCGCAGATATTCGAACAGGGCCGCGTTCTCGGCAATGCCTTGAAGAATACCCGCCACACCCCTGCGGACGCGACCGTGCGGAGCATCCGGACCGAGGGCGAAATGCCATTGAACATCGGCGGTAACGATCTGCGCCAACAGGGCGGGATCGCGGTTGAAATAGGCTTTGCCAAAGCGGCGCATGATCTCGTTTGCGCTATCGTCGTTCAAACGGTTCTCCCTCGCTTGGCTACTTTTCGTCCTAAGGTTTAATGTACGAAAACCCCTGGCCCTGCAGTTTGGCAAGTCGAACAACACCGGACGGCGTGTAATCCGCCTCCTGAATAAACTGCTCTTTCTTGAGACTGCGATTCTTTAATGTGATCTCGCAAATTTCAAACCGTACGCCGCGATTGCGCAATCCGGCAACCAGACCTATGTAGGGCTTGTCGGTGCGATCTTTCGCACCTTCCATCAAAAAATCAACGCCCAGCGCATGCGTCACAACCGTAATTTGCGCGCTCGGGTCGGTATCGAGATGGTTACCAATATTGCGCAAGGCACCGAGCGCTTGAGTCGCTGTATCGTTGACGTGATAGACCACTTTGTCCTGAGCCTGCGCTGAAAAAGTGAGGGCTGAAAAGAGCGCGGCAGTGACGAGCGAACGAAACATAATTTTCTCCTGGGC